>JAVHLO010000006.1:0-3317 GCA_031082105.1 Planctomycetota bacterium | reverse complement strand
CCTGGTACTATCCCAAGGTGGTGGTCTCCGAGTTCGTCGCCGGCTATCAGAACTACACGGGCTGGGGGACGGGATGGGCGATATCCTGTATTGCAGGCGAGGCTGGAATCGCCAACATCGTGACCCCGACGATCCGCACGTATCTCACGAGCGGAGGATACCTCGGCATCGGCACGACGAGTCCGGTGCAGAAACTCCACGTGGCGAGCGGCGACATCGATGTCGACAGCGGGTACGGGTTCAGGATCAACAACGGCGCGTCGACAGGGCAATACCTGAGGGGAGACGGCACGAGATTCGTCTCGTCGGCAATTCAGGGAAGTGATCTGCCGGGCTCCTTCTCGGGATTCGCGGATCCCACCGCGACAATCGGCCTTTCCGCCGTGAACGGATCGGCCACGACGGCGATGCGTTCCGACGCCGCCCCCGCGCTCTCGCAGGCCATAATACCGACGTGGACCGGCACGCATACTTTCTCCAACGCCACCTATTCCGCCCTCTTCACGGGAGGCAACGTTGGCATCGGGATTACTACGCCTGCGACGAAGCTGGATCTCGATTCGAATTCCAACACGACGGCGCTCCGCATTCGAGGAACCGCGGAGACCACTGAGATTGCTGATATCTACGTCGCCTCTGGCGGCCAGTTGGTCTTGAGCACGGCCAATACGATCGATACTTCGCCGTACATCGAGATGGACGCAGAGGACGACCAGTGGGGTTTCATATTGAGGGATTCCAATACCGGCAGCACGCAGTACACGAACATGTACATGAACGACGCTGCGACTGACTACTTGAACATCGTCGTGAACGACACCAATGCCACGGCGGGTCTGGTTCTGCAGGCGGGCGGAAACGTCGGCATCGGGACAGCAACTCCGGGAGCCAGACTCGACGTCACGGGTTCAGGCGGGACCTGGACAACCTCTGGGTGGAACAAGGCGATCGAGATCCCCAATGCGTCCGTGCTGAAATGGGAGACGAATGCCGGAAGCTGGCGTCACGCAATCGGACAGACCAGTACGGGACTCTACTTCGCTCGAGCGCAAGGCGACGATGGAACGCCAACCGCCTACTACAACATGTTCCTGGGCGACAGCGGCAGCGTGGGCATCGGAACGACCGGCCCGAATTCGAAGCTGGAGGTTCAGGGCGATTCCGGCGGGGTCCTCAGCCTACTGCGGCTCACGAACGTGAACGGCGCTGCCGCCGGCACCGCCAGAATGACCTTCCAGTACTTCAGCAGCGGCAATGACAGAACCGCGTACATCGAATCCGTGCCTGACTTTCTGTCCGGGCAATGGAGTCCGGGACTGGCGTTCGGGACTGGCTATCAAGCGGGTCTTGCCGAGAGGATGCGAATCCTCTCCGACGGCAAGGTCGGCATCGGGACGACCTCTCCATCCTACACCCTTGATGTGAACGGCACGGCGCGGGCCACCAGGCTGCAGGCCTATCAATCCGGTGGGGGCAACGCGGACCTCATCCACCTCAGCAACGGGTCGGCAACGTGGTATATGAACGTCCAGGGCGGGATCGGCAGCTCATTCTGGCTCACTGGATCGAGCGTGAGCTACGGATATTCCATCTATCCATCCTCAGGCGGCCTGCACGGCATGGGCCTCTATCCATCGAGCGCGAACGCGCGCCTGCACGTTCACTCGCCCACGTCGGGCCCGACAAACGTGTTCGAAGCCTCTACAGGGGCGGATGAGGTCTCGGTTACGCCCCTGATGGTCGTGCAGAAGTCGGGCAATGTCGGCATCGGCGATTCTTCACCCACGTACAGGCTCCAAGTGGACAGCGGTGCCTCCACAACCGCGATCTACGGTCAATACGATGCCAACAGATACGGTTACCTCGGCTCATCCTCGTACGGCGGCTACTTCTACCACTCCACTTCGGGAGGCTTTGGAAACGGGGTTCGATCCGAGGCACACTACACCGGGATCGCTGACCCCAGCTACACCTACGGCGCATACATCAATTCGACCTCAACAAGCCAGGACCATTATGGCGTTTACAACTACGCCACAAATGGCGCGGGCTACTCTAGTGGCTTCCTCTACGGTATCTACAACTACGCGTCCAACAGCAACACCAGCCAGTCATGCTACGGCATCTACACTGAAGCCGCATCGAACGGCAACACCACCTACGGCATCTGGGCCACGGCGTACGGCGGCACAACGAACTGGGCCGGATACTTCAGTGGCAATGTCTGTGTGGCAGGCAGCACCGTGCTCTCGGCGAACAGCGGTGGCTACAACGTAACAATAGGTCAGCAGGACAACACCAACGAAGGCGGCGAGATACTCATGGATGTTGCCAACAACGCAGTCGATTGGTACTTTGACGCCTATTCCGACGATCTGAGATTCCATCGCAACGGCGACGTCGAGTTCATGTTCCAGAACGACGGCACGGGACGTTGCGACGGCTCATGGCTTGGCGGCGGCGCTGACGTAGCGGAATACATGCCTGCCGGATCGAAGAATCTCGAGCCCGGCGATCTACTGGCGCTCGACAGCCATGGCAAGGTCGTCCGAGCCGTCCCGGGCCTCGTCGCCGTCGGCATGGTCTCGACAAGACCCGGCCTCGTCGCCGGGGGCGGGGATGCGGAGAAGTCTCACGAAGGAGATGCTCTCATCGCGCTCGCCGGTCGCGTGCCCGTGAAGGTCTGTTCGCTGGGCGGTCCGATCCAGATCGGCGACCCGATCTCGGTCTCAGCCATGCCGGGCCTCGGAGCCAAGGCCTCGAGCGCAAGATATATCCTGGGCAGGAGCCTCCAGGCGTTCGATACGAGCCGCGCAGTCGAGGTATCGTCGCTTGACGAGATCAAGTGGCCAGAGGACGTCGATGGCGATAACAAGGCCCAGCCGTGCTTCAAGCTGCCCGACGGGACGTTCGTGGGCAAGGTAATGATATTTGTTGACCGCGGCTACCACGACGCGACCGGTGCGGGCATTGAAGAACGGCTGCGCCGCCTCGAGGAGGAAAACTCCACACTCAAGAGACAGCTTGCAGAAATAGTCGAAAGCCTCAGCAGAAAATAGCGCGCGGAATTGGCGCAGATTGCCCGCCTCTTTTGCAGGAGCGCGGGGGTCTCGAAGACGGACACGGAATCCGGGCGTGGGCAGTCGCTCGTGCGGCGCCATGCGCGGACCTGGGTTGCGTGCCGGCCAAGTGCGCGCAATCGCCCCGGGGGGGGCACAGCCAACCTGAATTTCGGCGAAGGACCGCTTCCCAAACCATATCGCCTTCTCTCCGCCTTTCCACTTGTCAAACGGCAAACCGGCCGATATAATTATCAC
>JAVHLO010000069.1 GCA_031082105.1 Planctomycetota bacterium | reverse complement strand
AGAAAGCTAAAGCCCGCCTCGTACGGGTGCTGGTCGGCTGTGATATCGACGCCTTCGGCACGCGCCTGCTCGATGAGACAGTGCATCTGCTCCGCCCGGACGTCGTTCCACGGGAGGTCGAGCTGGATATGCGAGATGTGCACGGGTATCCTGGCGCGCTTGCCGATCTCGACCATCTCATTGATGGAGTTCAACACGCCCGGCAGACCGTTCTCATGCATGGTTCCCGTCTGGTCCCTGGTATGGGCGTCAATGAGACCGCCGTACCTGGCGACTACGCGGGCGATCTCGACCAGCTCATCGGTCGAGCCAAAGCAATCGGGCGCGTACTCCAGGCCGACGGAAACGCCTAGCGCGCCCTCCTGCATTCCCTTCTCAACCATCTTCTTCAGCGAACCAAGCTGCTCCTCCGTCAAGACGGTCGGCTGGTTGTCGCCAAAAAGCTGTTGCCTGAGCATTCCGTAGGGTACCAGGTGATAGACATTGCTGCCGAATTCTATGGACGCAATCAGGTCCAACCACTCCCTGGTTTCCCAGAAACCGCCGCCGCAGTTGCCGGTCACGATCGTGGTGACGCCCTGGGTCAGGTAGTTGTGGTTCTGTTTCCAGGCCGGCGTGATGAAGGAAAGGTCATCCGGCTTGCGGCCCGTCACGAAGGACATCAGGATGGGAATATCGCTGTGACTGTGCGAGTCAATGAACCCGGGTGTGACGATCCGCCCCTCGGCTTCGATTGTCCTGGCGGCTCCCCCGGTCAGCCCCTTGCCGATCGCCGCTATCTTGCCGTCCTTGACCGCGATGTCCTCCACGACCGGCTCTGCAAGGCTTCCATCATAGACCAGACCATTCTTGATCAAGATGTCATATGTCCCCGTGGGACCCGCGCCGCGGCAGCCCGCAAGCCCGAGCGAGATGATGGTCAAGACCGCGGCTGCCAACAAGAGAGTCAGTCTGGTAGTGTTCACTTCTCTGTCTCCTGGACGGGTTCAAAGAACTCTGCAGACAGGCAGTCGACGCCCCGTACTGCAATCCGAACTCGGTTTCCGCCGCAGGCGGATCCGCTGCGGTGGACGGAATCTCCTTTGTTGCGTGTCCGGTCTTTCGCTGCGGGAGGTGCCCCCGACTGCGGTCGGGGCATGGCAGCGAGTCGGTTTTCATGAATGAGTCCGGCCAGGCGCGCAAACGTTCTCTGTGTCTCCGTGCCTCTGTGGCAAAACAGGACTCTTGGAAAACGCGATTTTGCAGGATTGCTGAACGGATTTCACTGAAGGAAACAAAGGATGGAACCGACACTTGTTGTCTCAACTTCCCCGCACATCCACACGAAGGACTCGATACCGCGCATAATGTGGTGCGTGGTCATTTCGCTGCTGCCGGCGGGCGCAATGGGCGTGTGGATCTTCGGGCTCCATGCGCTGTGGGTCATCCTGACCTGCGTCGTTGCGGCAGTCTTGACCGAGGTGGTCGGCCAGAAGTTCATCTTCGGCAAACCGGTGACCATCCACGACGGCAGTGCGGTGGTCACGGGCCTGCTGCTTGCGTACACGCTGCCGCCGGGCCTGCCACTCTGGGCCGCGGGGGTCGGAAGCGTGTTTGCGATCTTTATCGCGAAGCTCGTCTTCGGCGGGCTGGGCTATAACATATTCAATCCCGCGCTCATCGGGCGGGCGGTGCTTCTTGCCGCCTGGCCGCAGCAGATGACGACGTGGACGGCGCCCTTCGCATCGGCCGGCCCTGCGCCCGACGCCCTGTCATGCGCCTCGCCGCTCGCCATCGTCAAGGCCCTGGCTGCGGGAGGGACCGCGCTCACGACCCCCGGTACCGGGCTTCCCTCGGTACTGGATATGTTCTTCGGTCGGTGCGCCGGGTGCATCGGCGAAATCTCGGCCATCGCGCTGCTCGGCGGCGCGATCTTCCTGTTCATCAGGAAGATCATCACATGGCATACCCCGCTGACCTTCATCGGCACGGTTGCGATCATGTCGTTCCTCTTCGGCCGCAATCCGCTCTTCGAGATATTCGCGGGCGGGCTCTTCCTGGGCGCGTTCTTCATGGCGACCGACATGGTTACCGTTCCAATCACCGGTTGGGGAAAAATCATCTTCGGGATCGGCGCGGGCGTGCTCACGGCGCTGATCCGCAATGTCGGCGGCTACCCCGAAGGCGTGTGCTATTCCATACTGCTCATGAACGCCATTACGCCGCACATCGACCGCGTTACGATGCCGAAGAAATTCGGTGCCAGGTGATGTTTGACTTCGCGTATGTAGGAGGCAGCTCCAGCTGCCGACGTGGCTCCGGGTCGAAGTTGCCACGGAAGGACACAGAATAACGCAGCGCAGCAGAGCCGCAACCAAAGAACTGAAAAACGAAAGAACGGAAGAACAAGAGGGCGAAAAACCTTCTCAGAAAAACAAAGTCTTGCCGGATTGTAGTACGGATTGCCGTTCTGAATTTTGGATTGGTCGGTTATGGACGTAGTAAAGCTCGGAGCCTACCTGTTCTTCATCTCCGCGGTCGCCGCGGCCGCGCTGTCCGCCACGAGCAGCTTCACGAAGGAGCGTATCGAGCAGAACAGAAAGGCGAAGATCGAAGCCAGCTTCCGCGAGGTTATGCCGGACGCGGCGAAGTTCGAGCCGTGCAAGCTCGTGAAGGAGACCGGCGCTGTGGATGCCAGGAAGGCCGTCGATGCTGCCGGGAAGCTCATCGGGTATGTCGCCCAGCTCGAGCCGAGCGGCTATGCGGACAAGATCGTCGTCGTCGTCGGCGTCGACCTGGACAAGCACGTCACGGGCGTCAGCATCGCTCGCGACAGCGAGACGCCGGGGCTCGGAAAGAAAATAAACCTCCCGTCGTTCAGGGACCAGTTCAAGAGCAAGACTGCGGCCGATGTGCGGCTCAAGAAGGACGCCCCCGAAGGCAAGATCGATGCCATAACGGCGGCGACGATATCTTCACGGGCCGTGACGGACGCGATCCGGAAGCTGTTGGATAATTTCGGCGAGGAACCGGGGAAGTAGTTATCAGTGACCAGTAACCAGTGATCAGTAATCAGTTGCCGGTAATCAGTGATCACTGGTGACTGGCTGTTTATCGGGGCTTGAGGATATGAGCATACTGAAGGATTTCACCAAAGGGTTCATCAAGGAGAACCCGGTATTCGTCCTGATGCTCGGCATGTGCCCGACGCTGGCCACGAGCAGTTCCGTGAAGAACGGGATCGGCATGGGGCTCGCTGCGACGTTCGTGCTTGCCTGCTCGAACGTCATCATCTCGGCGATCCGCAAGACGGTGCCGAACAAGATCCGCATCCCGGTCTTCATCGTCGTGGTGGCCACGTTCACGACCATCGTGGACCTCTTCATGGAGGCCTACGTGCCGGCATTGCACAAGGAACTGGGCGTCTTCATTCCGCTGATCGTCGTCAACTGCATCATACTTGCGCGGGCTGAGATGTTCGCGCAGAAGAACCCGATATTGAACTCCGCGGCCGACGGGCTCGGGCTGGGGCTGGGCTTCACGCTTACGCTGGCGTTCATCGGGACCATACGTGAGATCCTCGGTGAAGGGACCTGGTACGGTATGCAGGTGATGCCCAGCGACTACAAGCCGTTCCTGCTTGCGATCCTCGCGCCGGGCGGGTTCATCTGTCTTGGCTTGCTCATGGGATTGATGGTCAGGCTGCAGAAGGCGGCGAAGAAGTAGGGAGGCGGAGAGTCCCCCTTAGCAAAGGGGGATTCAGGGGGTTGTTTGTCGCAGGTAGCTTCTCTTCCCGCCGTTTGCGGGCCGACTGACCACGCATTTTGTGCATAGGAGTACTTTCGTGCCGGAACTCAGCGCAATGCAGATTTTTCTGCTCCTGCTCGGGGCGGTGTTCGTCAACAACTTCATCCTCGCGAAGTTCATCGGCATCTGCCCGTTCATCGGCGTCTCGAAGAAGGTCGGACCGGCAATCGGGATGTCGCTGGCCGTCATCTTCGTCATGGCGCTATCGTCGATCGCCACGTGGTTGATCGACCACTACATCCTGATCCCGCGCGACCTGACCTATCTGCGGACCCTCGTGTTCATCATTGTGATTGCGGGGCTGGTGCAGTTCGTGGAGATGGTGATCCTGAAGACGAGCCCGTCGCTGTACAAGGCGCTCGGTATTTTCCTTCCGCTGATAACGACGAACTGCCAGGTGCTCGCCATGACGGTCATGAACGTGCGCGAGATGCCCGAGAAATACGCTGCGATGGGATACTCATTCGGACTCGTGCCGAGCGTGGCGCACGCGGTCGGTATCGCGTGCGGGTTCAGCGTGGCGCTGCTCATAATGGCCGCGATCCGCGAACGGCTCGAACTCGCGCCCGTGCCGGAGTCGCTCAAGGGTTGGCCCTTGGCGTTCCTCCTCTCCGGCCAGCTTTCGCTCGCGTTCATGGGATTCGTGGGGATGATGAAATAGCGCGGGCCGGATGCGCCCTGTGCGTGTGGCGGCCGGGTCGTGAAAGGGCATGTCGGACCTGACGGACGCGTCAGACCTGTGAGACCGGAAGATCCCGACTATTGCAGAAGAGACCATCTGGGGAGAAGACCAATGCCGGAAGGTGCAGTGAAAGACCTGATCAGTGCGGTCATCGTGATGGGCGGGCTGGGGCTCTTCCTGGGGATCGGCCTCGCTCTGGCCTCGAAGAAGTTCGCGGTGAAGATCGATCCGAAGATCGAGGCGATCCTTGGCGTCCTGCCCGGCGCGAACTGCGCAGGCTGCGGGTTCGTCGGGTGCGGCTCGTATGCCGAGGCCATCGCGAAAGGCGAGACGCCGCCGAACAAATGCGCACCCGGCGGGGCCACAACCGCTGAGAAGATAGGCGAAGTGATGGGAATCAAGGTTGAGGCCACGTTGCCGCGCGTCGCGCGGGTTCACTGCGCCGGATGTATTTCCGCCGACCGCACCAAGTACAAGTATTCCGGGATCAAGGATTGCGTCTCCGCCGTGCTCCTGTCCGACGGGCCGATGATCTGCAAGTATGGCTGCGTCGGGATGGGCAGTTGCGTCGGCTCCTGTATCTTCGGCGCCATGAAGGCCATGCCGGCCGCGCCGCCGCAGATCGTGCTGGAAAAGTGCGTCGGCTGCGGAGCGTGCGTGGCCGCGTGCCCCAGGAAACTCATTGAACTGATTCCCAAGGAGCGGCACATCATCGTCCGTTGCGCTTCGCGCGACAAGGGAAAGGATGTCAAGGCGGTCTGCGTCACGGGTTGCATCACCTGCATGCTCTGCGCGAAGAAGAAATGCAAGCACGAGGCCATCCAGATCGTCGGCAACATCCCCGTCATAGACTACACCAAGTGTCAGGAATGCGGCGAGTGCGCCAAGTGGTGCCCTCAGCATGTCATCCTCGACCTGCGCGTCTCTGCGGGCTCGGAACCGCTCGGCGCCAAGCCCGCCGAACCGGCCAAGTCCGCAACTCCTCCCGCTCCATCTGCGACGCCGACACCCCCCGCCCCACCCGCGCCGCAACAGCAGGCGCAGCCAGGCGGCTAGCCCGCGTTATTCGCGAACATTCGGCGAAGGCCGACGGTTTGTAGTGGCGCCGTCAGGCGCTCGAATGGGCAACGCCTTACGGCGTCACTACGAACTCGAGCAGCATGTCGCCGCGTTCGTAAATAGTGCGGGGTAGCCGGCGCCGTTCAAGAGTCTTCCGGCCGACTCGGAGTTCGTAGTAAGCCACGGAGGCCGCAGCTCCCTTCCATCGCTTCCACGCAGGCGCTCCTCCGCCTGCGCAATTCTTGTTGACTTGCGGCGCGTTTGAGGTACAATCTGGTCATAGCGGCGGATTCGTCGCCCAGGGATTCGAACGCGTACGCTTTTCGACGGCAGGAGCCATGTCTGGAGAAGAACTCTCAAAACTGGTCTTCACGGACGATCTGACGGGTCTCTACAACCGCCGCTGGATGTTCAAGTATCTCGGCGAGCACCTGCAGCATCCGCAAGCTGACAAGCCGCCCGCCCTTTCCCTCCTGATGATGGACCTTGACGGCTTCAAGTCCATCAACGATACGCGTGGCCACAGGGAGGGAGACCGTGAGCTCGTCCGGTTCGCGGAGACACTCAAGGGCTGTTTCGGCGACAGGTTTCTGCTCGTGCGCTACGCCGGCGACGAGTTCTCCGTCCTCATGCCGCAGACGTCAAAGTCCGAGGCCCTGGCCCATTCCGAGCGATTGAGGCGGACGGTCGAGACAGGCGCACCCTCGGAAGGGGCGGCGTCTTCCGCGACGCGAACGACGGTCAGCATCGGTGTGGCTACGTTTCCGAGCGACGCGACCGACCCGGAACTGTTGATCGAGCTCGCCGACAAGGCGCTCTATTTTTCGAAACAATCGGGCAAGAACAGGGCGACCGACGCGGCCCAGATCGGCGGCGAGGTGGTCTTCGCGCAGGATCTGATGCGACGGTTCCCGTGCACCCACCTCGTCGGTCGCGAAACCGAGCTCGAGCACATGAACCGGGTCATCGAATCGTGCCGCGAGGCGCACAACCGGTTCGTGCTGGTTCGGGGCGAGCCCGGCATAGGCAAGACGCGATTCCTCGGCGAGATCGTGCGCCTTGCCGACATGCAGCAGTTCATCTGTCTGTTCGAGCGGTGCGCGAAGGAAGAGGCGGGCACGGCCTACCGGCCGCTGCTCAACCTGCTCAACCGCTACCTCTCTTCGGCGCCCGAGGAGCTCAAGCGGCTCTTCACACGCATCTCCGACGAGCACCTGCTCGCGTTGAAGGGCGCCTTGCCGGTCCTGGAACCGATACAGCCCCGCCGGACGCAGGTGGCCGAGCCGGCGCCCGAGAAGCGGAGACAGCTCCTCTTCGAAGCGCTGGTCAAGGTGCTCTGTTTCATCTCGGAAAGGATGCCGCTCGCAATCCTCTTCGACGAGTTCCAGCATGTCGATTCCGGCACGCTGGAGATCGTCCGCCAGGTGCTCGGAATGATCCGCGGCCGCGTGCTCGTCTGCGGCGCGGTCGCGGTAACGGAAGAGAACGAAAAGCTGCTCGCCCAGGGGCCGCTCGCCGCCTTCCTCGACGCCGTTCGTCCCACCGAGTTCTTCAAGACCGTGGCGCTCGGCCCGCTCGACGTAGCTCAGGTCGGTCAACTGATCTCGCTCGTGTTCCAGGAAAGGCCGCCCGCGCCGGAATTCGACCGCAAAATGCACCAGCTCACAAAGGGGAATCCCCTCTACGTCGAAGAAATACTGAAGTCGCTTGTCGCCCAGGGCCGGGTGGCCAGGGAAAAGGGAGCCTGGAAATTCCCGCCGCCTGGGGACCTCTCCGCGCCGGAATCGCTCAAGCACGCAATAGGCGGAC
Source organism: Planctomycetota bacterium (assembly GCA_031082105.1). GTDB lineage: Bacteria > Planctomycetota > MHYJ01 > JACQXL01 > JAVHLO01 > JAVHLO01. The sequence goes on along the minus strand of JAVHLO010000069.1, from coordinate 4,458 downwards.
GGCTCGAGTCGCTCGACGATGAAACGCGGCGTATTATCAGCACTGCGGCCGTCATCGGGCCGAATTTCGATATGGATGTGCTGAAGACTGTCGAGGGGGTCAACGAGTCCGAAACGCTCGATATCGTGGACAGGGCGAAGAAGAAAGGTCTCATCGTCCGCGCAAAACCGCTCAGCGACGACAAGCTCGCCTTCGCCAGCGAGCATTTGAGAGCCACAACGTACGAGAAGACCGACGACCGGAAGCGGACCGAGCTGCACGGCAAGGTCGGAAAGGCGGAGGAGGCGCTGCTGGGGGCGGAAGGGGCGGAGCACGCCGACCGGCTTGCATATCATTTCCGCCTCGGGGGCGAGACGGAGAAGACCGCACAGTACGAACAGCTCGCGCGCGAGGTCTCCGGCAGGCTCTTCAAGGAGGAAGAGACTTCCAAGTACCACGAAAGACTCCACCGCATCCTGCGCTGGCTCATACGCGATGCGGACAAGCCGCTTGACGACGCCGCGATGGGCGCCGTCGGAGGTTTCCTCCGCAGCCTCGGTACCGCGATCAGAAACATGCGCATGTATCCCTCCGGCAGCCGACTCATCCAGACCGCCGTCGAGCAGACGAGAAACACGCTGCAGACGATCATGGCAGCCAGCGATGTCTTTACACTCGCGGAAGAGAAGGCCGGCCTCGCCGTCAACAACGTGACGGTCGGTCCGAAGGACCTGGCCGGAACCGCGAGCGAGATGATCGAGCTGCTCAAGACTCATCACCTCAGGAGCATCACGTTCACGAAACAGTGCACGCAGCAGGAGCTTGAGACCATCATAATGGGGCTCGGCATGCCCACCGACAAGAGCACAGCGGACCCGGAGCACTGGAACAAGTTCCTCGACGAGCATTCGATCAGCAACATCGCGCTCAACCAGAAGGAGTATTTCGTCACCGAAGAGAGGGTATCAGATCAGACGCGGAGATACAAGCGGTCGGTCGAGACGCCGCTTGACCAGCAGGCGATGCTCATGATGCGGGACGTGCTCAGGTACTTCTCGGCAACGGTCGAGAACATCGGCATGTACCCCGCCGGCAGCCAGCTCATCGTCGGCGCGCTCGACCAGCTCATCAATTCGCTCGCCGACGTGTTCAGGCAAAGCAAGATAATCACATTCAGCGAGGTGGATGGTGCGCTGCTGATAAACGGCGCACTCGCCAATCCGCAATCGCTGGGGAACCCCGTGACGAACACGCTGGCCGTGTTGAGACGTCACGGCGTGAAGAGCTGCTCTTTCGCCGACGGGGTGACCCGGACCGAGCTTGAGGTCTTTCTGAGCGCGCTCGCCGGTCCTGCCTCGGAAGAGACCGCGCGTGTGGAATTCTGGGACAAGCTCTTCAAGGAAAGAAGCGTCGAACACATCGCCGTCGGCCACAAGCTCTACGCGGCCGTCGAAGGGCTCAAGGGGCCGGCGCCGGCAGATGGCGAGACGAAAAGGGAAACGAGGCGTGAGAGGATCGAGGCCGCGCCACCATCCGACGTCGTGGCGACCCCGCCGCCGGTCCAGCACGCCGCGCCAGCCGGCGAAGATGAGTTGAAACAGGCGCAGCACAAAGCGCCCGCCGAGCTCGCGGACCTGCTGTCCGACGAGGCCCAGAAGACCAGCAGGGCCCGCGTGGAGACGCTCACGCTCGACGGCCGGACTGAAGAGGCCGCCGCGCTGGTCGACCGGATCGCGCAGGCGTTCGCGCACGGCGATCCGAAGACCAGGCTCCGGTGCGCCGGTTTCTTCGAGTCGTCCATCGATAAGGCTGCCCCCGCCGCGCGGTCGCTGTACATCGAGCGGATACTGACGCGGGTGGTCGATGCGCTCCGCGTGGAGCCCAACCAACCGGCCCACGCGAAGCTGTGCTCGCTCGCAGCGCAGCTCGTGGAGGACTCGTTCGACAGGCGCGCGCTCGACCGCGTTGCGCGGCTAGTGTGGGCGCTGTTCCGCCAGCGCGAGGGCGACCCGTCGTTCGGCGAGGAACAGAAGAGGATGGGAATGGAGACACTGCGCAGGATCGCCGAGAGCGCCGCGGCGAACTACCTGTTCGTCGCGCTCGGCGCGCAGGAGCCTCCCGTGCGCGAGGGCGCGTCGAATGTCATCGCAGGACTCGGCGCGGCCATCGCGGGAAGGCTCGCGCGGTTCGTCAAGGAGACCGATGACTACGGGCTCGGCAAGTTCGCTGCGACCACGCTGCGCCAGCTCGCCCCGGAGGCGGCTGCGGAGCTCGTGAAGGACCTTACCCCGTTCATCGCCGCGGATGAAGGGCGGCGTATCGCGGCCGTTCTTGAGCACCTCAGCCCGAATGTCGAATCGGACATTGCGGCCGCGCTGCGGCATCCTGACGGGTCGGTTCGGAAAGAGGGGATCAACATAGTGCGACGGATGGACGCCGCCAAAGCTACGCATGTAATGATGCAGGCGCTGGACGACGACGACCCGAACATGATCATCGCTGCGGTGACCTTCCTTGGCGAACAGAAGGTCAAGGATGCGGCCCTTGAGCTGGTCAAGCTGGTCGAGAAGACAAAGGACGACCGCATTCGCAAAGAGGCGTGCCTCGCGCTCGGCAGGATCGTTGATGCGCGGACGATAGGGGCACTGTGCAAGGTGGTCGACTACCGGCCCGGCGCGACCAGGATTTTCGGGCTGGGCGGCGGCTACCCCGAGGAAGTTCGGGCCGCGGCGGCCTGGGCGCTCGGCAACTTTCCGGCCCAGGACGATGTGAAGTCCGTCCTCGAACGCGCCGCACAGGACAGGAGCGCATCCGTCCGCGCCGCCGCCAAGCTGTCGCTGCGAAGATAGCATATCCACCGAGTCAGCGCGTACCGCCGCCGTCCTCGGCCGCCGTGACGTCGGCGTCCCGCCGGCGTACAATGTGAGAGGCGGGCAAGATGTCCGCGACACGGCCTCGGGTCTGCGGGGCCGTACGGAAAGGAGGCCGTCTCGAATACGCTGACCGGCTGCCGACCACTACTTCGTTCAAATCCTGCCCGCCCTCACGCTGGAGAACATCCGCCCATGAACATGATTGAAGTCGAAGGACTGACCAAGCGGTTCGGCGACATCGTCGCCGTCGACCGCCTCTCTTTCCAGGTCGGCGAAGGCGAGATATTCGGGCTGCTCGGCCCCAACGGCGCCGGCAAGACGACGACCATCCGCATACTGCTCACCCTCATCCGGCCGAACGAGGGGAAGGTGACCGTCGGCGGCCTTGACGTGCTCACCCGGCCGGGCGAGGTCAGGCAGCTCGCCGGGTACGTTCCGCAGGAGATCTCGGTCGATGGGGAACTGACCGGGTACGAGAATGTCCTCATGTACTCGAAGCTGTACGGGACACCGAGGCGCGGAAGGAAAGAAGCGATCGATGAGATTCTCGGCCGGCTCGAGCTCACTGAGAGGGCGCACGACATGGCGAAGACCTATTCCGGCGGCATGATGAGACGCCTCGAGATCGCGCAGGCGATGGTCAACCGGCCGAAGCTGTTGTTCCTCGATGAGCCGTCCATCGGCCTCGACCCGAGCGCAAAGAGGATCATCTGGGACCACATCAGGCAGCTCCGCGAGGAGTTCGGCTCGGTCGTGTTCATGAACACCCACGACATGAACGAGGCCGACGCGCTTTGCGACCGGATCGGGATAATGAACAAAGGCGGGCTGGTGACGGTCGGCTCGCCGGCCCAGCTCAAGGAGTCGGTCGGCGGTGAAGTGATCAGCCTGGGCTCGGCGAACGCCGACCTGGCGGAGAAGGTGAAGGGGCTGGGATACTCCGTGGTCGCGATCTCGGCCGAGGGGCTGGTCGACCTGAGCGTGCCCGACGCGGAGCGGGCGGTTCCGCGGCTGCTGGAATCGCTCAGGGAGAAGGGGGTCGACGTGGAGACGGTTTCCATGAAACAACCGACGCTTGACGACGTTTTCCTGAAGTACACCGGGAGCCGGATGGAATCCGGCGTGTCCTGGTCTGATGCGCGTCGTGTGCGTCGCACTTTCCGGAGGTTGCGCGGATGAGCGTGAGACGTTATCTTGCCTGCGTGCTGACTCTGAGCGAGTTCGAATTCAGGAAGATCCGGCACGATTCCACCCAGGTCTGGCTGAGGCTGGTCCAACCCGCGCTGTGGCTGCTGGTTTTCGGATCGGTGTTCGGCGGGATCCGCGGGATCGCGACCGGTTCGTATTCCTATCAGCAGTTCATGACGCCGGGCGTGCTGGCGCAATCGGTCATGTTTGTGGCCATCTTCTACGGGATAACAGTGGTATGGGAGCGGGACCTGGGGCTTCTGAACAAGCTCCTGTCCGCGCCGGTGCCGCGTTCGGCGATCGTGCTGGGCAAGGCGCTTTCCGCAGGCGTCAGAGGCATCTTCCAGGCGATTGCCATCATCATCCTTGCGCTGTTGATCCGCGTGGATCTCCGGCCCAGCGTTCTCGGTGTGCTGGG
>JAVHLO010000699.1 GCA_031082105.1 Planctomycetota bacterium | reverse complement strand
GGCGTTTCTTGACCATCTCATATCGACGAAACCCGCTTCGGCAAAAGGGGTCTTCATGAGGAGTGTCACTGTCTCCGCCACCATGAGCCCCGGCCTCAGGCTCGTCCTCTAGCGTTGCCGATCGGCGTGAAATCGCGTTGGAAAGAGGGTGTCCCATGTCGAAAGTGATGCGGCAGAGAATGTCCGCGGAATACGAGAAGATGTGGACCGGAGTCAGGGACTGCGCGGTCGTCGGCTTCAAGAACATCGGCGCGACCCAGGCGACCGAGTTACGCTTGACCCTTCGGGACAGCGGGCTGAAGATGCACTTGGTGCGGAACTCGGGTGCGCAACACGCGGTGCGCAAGCTGGCATGGGCGGACGTCGAGCGGCTCTTCATCGGGCCGAGCGCGATTGTCAGCGGCACGGGGGACCCGTGCCAGATGGCGAAGGTACTTCTTGGCTGGGCGGACAAACACAAGAATATCGAGGTCCGTGGCGGACTGCTGCAGGGGAGCCCGATCGGACCGGAGAAGATACGCGACCTGGCCGGCCTACCGCCGCGCAAGGTGCTGATGGGTATGGTGGTATCGGCCTTCAGTGCGCCGCTGGCCAAGTGTGTCGGCGCGCATGCGGCCGTTTTGTCCAAGCTCGCACGGTGCTTTTCTGCGGTTGTGGAACACCGTGGTAAGAGTGAGAACGTGCAGAAGAGCGCCTCGTAGAACGTTTTGGAAAAGGAGTGGTTGCCATGACAGAAGCTGTTGGTCAGGGAACATCCCAGGTGCAAGGAATTGTCTCGTCTCTCAAGGGGCTTAAGGACGAAGAGAAGACGGCGGTGTTGCTGGAGACGATCGGCGACTCGTCCGTGCTGTGGCTCTCCAATTTCGTGAAAGCCATGGAGACGAAGTTCGGCGTCACGGCCGCAGCTCCCGTCGCCGTCGCCGCCGCGCCTGCTGCCGCCGCCGCCGCGGAGCCGGCAGAAGAGAAGACCATGTTCGATGTCATCCTCAAGGAGATGGGCGCCAACAAGATCCAGGTGATCAAGGTGGTTCGCCAGCTCACCGATCTCGTCCTCAAGGACGCGAAAGACCTGGTCGAAGGCGCTCCAAAGCCGGTGAAGACGGGCGTCAACAAGGCCGAGGCTGAGAAGATGAAGAAGGACCTTGAGGCCGCGGGCGCCAAGGTCGAACTGAAGTAGCGCGTGCCGGCAGCAGCCCGGTCCGTCCCCGGACTGCCGCGCGGATGTCCTGCTACCGGTCGCCGGAGCTCTCCGGCGAGAGACACGCTCTGTTGTTGCTGCCTTAAGTGACTGTCTGTTGCGGAGGTGATCCATGAAGGCTTGGCACAGGATACTTGGCATCGTCGTGATCGGAGCTGCGCTGCTGTCCGCCGGCGGGTATTCCTCCTGGGCATACGACCCGTTCGGAGACTACAAGGACGTGTCGCTGGAGAAGCTCCAGGGGAACCCCACGGCGTACAAGAACACGAAGGTCCAGTTTCCCGCCATCCTGGACAAGGTGGAGAATCTGTGGGCGCATTTCTATACGCCCTTCACCGCCGACGACTTCATGGCCTTCTCGGTGTGGGACGCGTCGAAG
>JAVHLO010000698.1 GCA_031082105.1 Planctomycetota bacterium | reverse complement strand
GGTCCGGGCCAACCTCGTGCTGCCGGGCGCATTCGACACCGACATCTCCAAGGCGTGGGGTCCCGAGGCGCAGGCCATGGCGGCGGTTGAGGAGCTTTTCAACAGCAATTTCGGAGAAAAATAGCCGTGGAGATGCGAAAAGGCGTTCCCGTCTCCCCAGGCTACGCGATCGGCCCTGCGTTCGTGGTGGGCACTGAGGATCTCCGCATCCCTCGCAGGCTGATCTCGGAGGACGAGGTCTCGCGAGACCTCAAGAAACTGGAAAGCGCCATAAACGCTGCAGTCGCGGAGCTGCACACGATACTCGAGAAGATACCGAAACGGCTGCGTCTGGACTCTGCGAGTATCGTGGAGTCGCACATCAAGATACTGCTCGACCCGTCCCTCGGCTCCCAGATCAAGAGCGCCATATCGAAGAACCAGTTCTCGGCCGAGTACGCCGTCTCCAAGATCTTCCGAAGGTACTCGCGTAGGCTGCTTGAGGCAGGAAGCGAAATATTCACGTCTCGCGTGCAGGACCTTCGTGATCTGGAACGCAGGCTTCTGCGCGTCATGCTCGGTCAGAAGAGGGAGGATCTTGCGCATCTCAGGACGCCCGTGATAGTCGTCGCTCGTGAGCTCACTCCGTCCGAGACATTGAGCCTTGACAAGACGAAGGTCCTCGGATTCGCGACCGACCTGGGCGGGAAGACGTCCCATGCCGCCATCATCGCCCGCGCCATGGGCATACCGGCGGTGGTCGGCCTCGGTTCCCTCTCCGACAATGTGGGCGGTGGAGACCAGCTCATCGTGGACGGTGTCGAAGGGTTCGTGTTTGTCAACCCGGACGACGAGACCCTTCAGAAGCACAAGGCCCAGCGCCGGAATTTCTCCATCTCGACGACCAGGATCTCGGATGAGCTCAAAAACCTGCCGGCCGTCACCACGGACGGGCATGGAGTCTCGTTGCTCGCGAACATCGAACTGCCCGAGGAGATACCGGTCGCGTTGAAATGCGGCGCGGAGGGCGTGGGGCTTTTCAGGACCGAGTTCCTGTACCTGAAGCAGCGGGGCGTGCAGGCGTCCGAAAAAGAACAGTACGAGTCGTACAAGCAGAGCCTCGTGCTCGCCCACGGGAAAGAGGTGACCTTTCGCACGCTCGACCTTGGCGCGGACAAGGTGCTGCCCTCGGATACGACGGAGAAGGAGGCCAACCCGTTCCTGGGCTGCAGGGCCATCCGTCTCTGCATGAACCACCCGGACATGCTGCGCACCCAGGTGCGCGCAATCCTGCGCGCCGCCGAGTTCGGGAAGGCGAAGATGCTCGTGCCGATGATTTCCGGCGTGGAGGAGATGGAGTACTTCAGGGGACTGCTCGACAGGTGCCGGAGTGAGCTGGAGGCGGAGGGAGTGCCGTTCGGCAGAAACGTGCCGGTCGGCGCGATGATCGAAATCCCGTCGGCCGCCATCGCCGCCGACCTGCTTGCCGGGCATGTCGATTTCTTCAGCATCGGTACCAACGACCTCGTACAATATACCCTGGCGGTCGACAGGGGAAACGAGAAAATAGCGTCGCTCTACCAGCCGGCCCATCCCGCAGTGCTTCGC
>JAVHLO010000697.1 GCA_031082105.1 Planctomycetota bacterium | reverse complement strand
CCCGAACTCGTTGTTGGTCCCGTAGGTGATATCCGCGCGGTACACCTCGCCCTTGTCGACGATCCGCAGGTGATGAAGCCTGTCCTGGGGGTCGGGGCCGGCCTCGCGATCGAACAGGTAGCAGACGTCGTGCTGGAGTGATCCTACGGTCAGGCCGAGCGCGTCGTAGATCGGGCCCATCCACTGCACGTCGCGCCGGGCGAGATAATCGTTGACGGTCACGATGTGGACGCCCTTCCCCGTGAGCGCGTTCAAGTACGCGGCCAGTGTCGCCACGAGGGTTTTACCCTCGCCGGTGGCCATCTCCGCGATCATCCCCCTGTGGAGGGCGACCCCGCCGATGAGCTGGACATCGAAGTGGCGCATACCGGTGGTTCTACGGCTTGCTTCGCGCGCCGCTGCAAACGCCTCGGGCAGCATGTCGTCGAGCGGCACGCCGTCCACGAGACGCTGCCTGAATTCCGGCGTCTTCGCGCGCAGCGCGTCGGCGGACAGCGCCTGCATCTGCGGTTCGAAGGCATTAACAGCGGCGACTATCGGCCAGAGCGAGCGCAGGACGCGCTCGTTTCGCGAGCCGAATATCCTCGTGAAGAATCGGCCGATCCTGGTTAGAATGTCGTCGAAGGCCACGCGCTACTTCTCCTTGACCAGATCCAGCTTGTCTTCCAGGCGTGTCCGAAGCGCCTTCGCGAGGGCGATCGCGGTCTCGTACGCCTCCGTCGCCTCCTCCTTCCTGCCCATGAGCCGCAACGCGTCGCCCTGCCTCTCCCAGAACTCGATATGGTCCGGGAACATCTCGATGAGCTGCGCGTAGATGGCGAGCGATTCCTCGAACCGCGACCGGCGCAGGTACGCGTCCCCCTTGGCCAGGATCGACAGCGCGCCGCTGACGTTGAACTTGTCGCTGACGTCAGTGAGTTTCACCGTGTCGCCATCGACTTTCCCTTGTTTGATCAGCTCGCCATGCTCGATCCTGCGCCTTGTGGCGTCGTCGGCCTTCTTCAGTCTCTGTTCCTCGTCCTTTCTCTTGTCTTCGTACCGCTGCACGGCGGTTTCGAGGTATGAAACAGTCATCTTGTTCCGCACTGCGCCCAGCAGAGAAGGGTCCTTCCGCACCATGTTGAGCACTTTCTCGAAGACCCGTTTGCGGACGGAGGTCGTTCCCATACCGGGGTTGTTTTCGAGCGCGAGGATGCAGAACTCGTAGGACCTTATTGCGCTCTTCGGATCGGCCATTGCGACATACGTGTCGCCGATGTTCTCATAGGCTATGTAGCCGGTGGTGTCAAGCGGGGCGGCGCGCAGGAAGAAATCGAGCGCCATCTCGTATTCCCCCTTCTGGAGGAGTTTCAGGCCGGAATCGTTGAGCGAGTGGAATTCATACGCGCCGCCGGGTTCATCCTCCTGGTTCTCGGCCAGGCGGAGGCGGCCGCCTGCGATCACCATCAGCAGAGCACATGCAAGCACCTTGAACAGCGACTTATCCATTGCGGCCCCCAGCTACAAACAAGGCAATTCAAAAAATCCCAAATCGCAAACCCGGTTGCGCGTTGAACCCGCGAGACCCTCGTCCCGACCTTGGTCCACATGACGCGAC
>JAVHLO010000696.1 GCA_031082105.1 Planctomycetota bacterium | reverse complement strand
GGTCGACGAGCCTGATGGCGTCCTACACGCTCCCGTCCACCTATGGACGCGCGAGGTTTCCCACGCGCAGTGCCGTGAATACCCTCCCCGATCGTTCACAGGGCTACGACCAGGTCGGGCTCGTCGTGGCGTCGGCCGAGTTCCCGTTCGAAGAACTCGCACCGGAACAGAAATCAGCGCTCGTCGAGTGGGTGAAACTCGGCGGAACGTGTCTTGTCTTCCCCGCCGCGGACCCCGCCCGGACCAGGATCGAACCGCTCAGGTTGTTGCTCGACGGCGTGAATGTCAGGCAGGTCGACAGCACGCTTCCGGCGCTCAAGAAGAAGCTGGCCATAAAGACCTGGCCGTTCGACACGCCCGGAAACAGGGTCTATTCGATGGACGAGGGCGAGGCGGCCTTCAGCGATCGCGATTCGAACGGCGCCGGGTTCGCGCTCTGTTCCGTCCGCCCGTTTGGAATGGGCGCCGTTGCATTCCTGGGAATCGAATGCGAGAACGCGACGCATGCGTGGATGACGGGCGGCAACGAATTCTGGAACGTGATCCTCGACCCGGTCCGCGAGTCCGTCTGGAGTCATGCGGGTCGAAACGCGCAGCGTCGGGCCTGGGAGTTCTCCGCGGGGAGCGAGACCCACTCCAAGGTTCAGAACGGACTTTCCTCGATGCCCTCGGTGGTCTTCATCGCCATATTCATGATCGCGTACGTCGTCGTCGTCTGCCCGGTGAACTTCCTGGTCATGCGCCGGTTCAAGCGGAATCCGTGGGTGGTGATCAGTGTCCCGCTGGTATCGCTCGCCTTCGTCGGAGTCCTGTTCGCGTACGCCTACCTTGAGAGGGGCAGCGCGGACAAGCTCAGGCGGGTCGTCATCATTGAGACGGCGTCGGGCAGCGACTTCGGCCTTGAGTACGAATGCGGGGTGTTCATGGCCGGGAATGGAAGGCTCTGCCGGCTCGAGTACGGGGACGGCGGGCCGGTCTTTTCCTTCGCGGAACGCGAACAGATGGTCTCGAGGGGGGTGGTGGAGCAGTCGGGCGCGTTCGCGCTGGCCGACGTCGCGATCAAGAACTGGGAGATGGTCGGCTTCGGGCTGCGCGGCTGCCGGGACCTGGGTGGGACCGTCGTTGTCCAGGCAACGGCTTCCGTGAAGATCGTCAACGAACTGCCGGTCGGTATCGCGCGCGGGATGCTCGTCTCGCTGTCTTCGATGACGTTCATCGATGTACCTGCGGTAGCGCCCGGCGCTTCGTCGAGCGTCGACGCGTATGCGTTCGACAAGGCGTCCAACTTTACCGGCGCCAACACGGCCCGGTTGTTCGGTCAAAGACCGGACGGCGGCGGCCTGGATGCCCGGGAACGCGCGCAGCACTTCTTCGAGCATTGCCAGGACATCATTGCCGGGTCGGGGAGGACAGGGTTCGTTTTCATCGGCGTGCTGGAACGACCCTATCAGCAATTGGCCATCACGCCCGGTTTGAGACCGGAGATCGAGGAAACCTGTTTCATTGTCGTCAGGCCGAAGTGATAAGAGTATCGAATCTCAGCAAGACCTTCGACGGGTTCAAGGCGCTTTCAGACATCACGCTGGAAGTGAACGAGGGCGACG
>JAVHLO010000695.1 GCA_031082105.1 Planctomycetota bacterium | reverse complement strand
AGCGCCTGACGGCGCCACTACAAACTGTCGGCCTTCGCCGAAGGTTCGTAAATAACGCGGACTGGCACAGCTTCAAGGTTCGATTTGCCAGTAGCCGCCCGCTTGCGGCCCGACGAGGACTTGCCATGCAGCGGCTGAGTATCAGAACACACATGCAGATGGAACTGGTCGACATCACCGGCGAGGTTGCCGGCGTTGTACGCGGGTCGACTGTCGCGGAAGGCGTCGCCATAGTCTCCGTCCCGCACACGACGGCCGGAATCCTCATCAACGAAAACGCGGACGCGACCGTCAAGGAGGACGTCCTGAAGTCGCTCGCGCGGATCGTCCCGCTCCAGGACGCCTACCGCCATATCGAGGGGAATTCCGCGGCGCATATCAAGACGTGCCTGGTGGGCAACTCCGTGACGGTCCCCATCGCCGACACGCGGCCTGCGCTGGGAAAGTGGCAAGGGATATTCCTTGCGGAGTTCGATGGCCCGAGGACGCGCGACGTCCTCGTCCAGATCCTGCCGTCCGCCAGGTGAACGGGCCCGTATGCGGTCGACTCATTGACGGTTCATTGTCTCGTTCGGTTGGATAATTGATGGCTGACAAACAGCAACTCGTGCGGCTCGGTGAACTGCTGATCGAAGAAGGCGCAATCACGCAGGAAGAACTCGCGCGAGCGCTGGACGAAGGCGGACCAGCCGCGTCGCCGTTGCGGGAAGCGCTTCACGTCGGCACGCACGTTCGTCGCGAAGACCTCGCCGCGGCGCTCGCCAACAACTTCGCCATCCCGAAGATGGAGTCGATCAAGGAACTCAAGCTCGATCCTGAGTTGGCGAAGCTCGTGCCCGTCGAGAGCGCGCGAAAACACGAGATGGTGCCACTAGCCAGACTCGGCCACATACTATGCGTCGGCAAGGCTAACTACTACAATCGCGCCGCCGTCATCGAGTTGAGGAAGGCGACGGGTCTGAAGATCAAGGTCGTCCTCTGCCCCGAGGAGCAGGTCGCGGCAGCGATCGAGCGGCTCTATGGGTCGGTCAAGGCCGCGCCCGAGCAGGCGCCCATGGTGACGCCTCTCGTCGCCCAGCCGGCGCAGCCGGCCGCTTCCATACCCGTGCCTGCGCCCATGGTGACGCCGGTCGCGCCACAGAAACCGGCAGTGGCCGACTCGCCGCTCAGCGTGCCGGCCGCTGCGAGCGCGCCCGTCCGCGCGCCCGAAGAAGGAGACTGGGTGCTCGTGGATCCGCTGGTGGCGCAAGGTCCGACCCCTCCTCCGCCAGAGACAGAGACGGCCCCGGCTCCTGCGGCGGCCGTGACAACTCCCACTGCCGCCGTGCCTGCCGCTGCCCCGGTCTCCGTGTCGCCGGCCGCCCCCAAGCCGGCCGGTGCGCCGGTTGCGCCGGGACCGGTCCGAATCGAGAAGCCGCCGGTTGCCGCGCCGACGCAGCCGCAGCAATCCGTCCCGGCTCCCGGCCTGGAGCTGCCCACAGTGGTCGGCTCGCGCGTCCGTGCCGTACCCATCTCCGCGGCCGCGTTCGAGGAGGCCCGGCGGCTCGCTGAAAGACGACCGGATGCAATACTCGGACTCATCGCACAGTCGGATAGACCCGTGCCGGC
>JAVHLO010000694.1 GCA_031082105.1 Planctomycetota bacterium | reverse complement strand
GCCACTCCTTAGAAATCATGGCGCCGCGTCACGTACAAGTCGGAGAGAAGGGCTACATCGGCATCAAGCTCCCGCCTTCCACGCCCGAGAACGGCCACATGAAGTTGCAGATCAGAAGTGGGAAGGGCGTCGGATCTCTGCGAAAGACACACCTCCACCAACTCCCTCAGCAGAACACCGGCGGCAACCCGCCCGGCAACGGCGACAACTACGACTTCGTCTACGAATTCAACGCGGCGCGCGCGGGTACGCTCACCTTCGACGCGAAGTATGAGTACGAAGAGCAGCCCGGCGGGTCTTCCGGCGGCAACGGCGGCGGGGCCTCGCCTGAGACATTGACTACGATCACCGGCGATCCCGTGACCTTGAGACTCACCACCTACGCCATCGAGCCGGTCGGCGATTTCGTCGAGGGTCAGACGGCTACGATCAATCTCGTCGTCCAGCCCGTGGAAGCGGTGATACTCAAGGCCGACTGGCAGTTCTACGCCGCCGAGACGAGCACCACCTACGCGTCCGGCATGGTCGGCCCGGTAGCGTTCCAGCCCTCGCCGGACGGCACGGCATGGGTGGCGCAACAGACCTTCTTGTTGCCCACCGGGCTTGCCGGCCGGAGGGACCTGCACCTCGCCGGGACGACGTACTTCCAGGGCGGCACGCCGGAGTTCCCCGTGACGGAAATGGCGACATATCTCTCCGACCCGATCTCTGTTCTGCCGGCCGGGGTTGTCATTCCGCTCACGTTGGAGATCGACGGCCCGGAGGTGATAGCGAATGTCATTGAGAACCAGAACGTGGCGATCTCCGTGCACGGGACGACTCCTGATTTTGTAGGGCTGTCGATCGTCGGCGCTCTCTCGGACGGACAGGGCCAACCGCTGGGCACGTGCAGCTTCATGAAGACCGATCTCGGCGGCGGAAGCTATAGCGGCAGCTGTAGCGTTGGGATACCGAGCGGGACGGGCGGGCAAACCCTGTTCCTTGCCGTGCTCGCCACTTGCGTTTCAGACCCAACGCTCGTTGCGCGAGACTCTGTGACGATCGAGGTCTTGCCGCCGCTGCCGGCGCCGGTGATCGCAACGGTCTCCGCGCCGTACGGTGATACGATAACCGAAGGCCAGCCGGCGAAGTTCAAATGCACGATATCACCGGTCGAAGTAGTCGGCAGAATCCAGGATTTCTCATACCGTCTGGAGATGCCGTCCGTTGGGTTTTCGCAGATACTGCGGCTTGACCCGAACGCGTTCGTGGCAGTGGGCGATGCGGCAGAATGCGAATTCGACGTCATCGTGCCCGTGGGAAGTTGCGGCCCCGGCGTCCCGTCCGCGGCAGGATTGCTCAATACACGGCTCATAATTGATTTCCGCGTCTACGTAAGCAACTACCTGGACGTTACGGTATTCAGCGGCGGCCCCGTGCCGCCCGAACCGCCCAGGTTCACGTTCATCACGCCCGCGCCGGTGGTATTGCGGGAGGCGTGCAGTACCATCGTGGAATTTACGATCAGCGATGGCGACCCGAACGCGCTGTTGCAGACGCTCGATGCAATCACGTTCGCCATTCTCGACCCGGCCACCGGAGAAGAAGTGGCGCATTTCAATATTGACCCG
>JAVHLO010000693.1 GCA_031082105.1 Planctomycetota bacterium | reverse complement strand
AAGGAGATTCCGAACCTAGTTCGGAATGACAGTCTGTCGATGTTTTTCCCTGACTCGTGAACGATGCAGGCTAAGCCCCCTTGAGAGCTTCAGAGGTGAGGATTCCGACAACGAAGAAAACGAGCATTGCCACTGCCACGCTGGCGCCGCCGAATGCAGCGGCGATCGCAGCGTCGATTCCCGCAACGGCCTGGACGCCGGCAACGACATAACCGGCCGCGGCCCGATGCGGGACGGATGCGCTCATCGCGGCGATGAGCCTTATCCCGGCGACTCCGACGAACAACAAGACCATGGCCAGCGCGAGCGTTGCTGCGAAGTTCGTCGGGAGCGCAAACCGCACGAGCCCGATGCAGGCCGCGTCGCAGCCGAGCAGCAGGCAAAGAAAACCGCCGCGCATTCCCAGCAAGCCGCGCCGCGCGCCGGACATCCTTCCCGGAGCGACCTCACCAGACCCGCCGGCTGAATCCCGCAGGTCTTCGAAATAGCTGACAAGCGTGACGATGAAAACGTGCAGGGCGACAAGCAGCGGAAGCGCCAAGCCGGGACCGGACAGCTTCGGGAACGCGCTCCCCATGGCGGCAAGGCCGAGCGAGAAATTCCCAAACCGGGCCAGGGCCATTGTGACCGCACCGGCGACGCGGACCTTCTTCGCGGCAAAATCGTACGCGACAACGATCGCGCCGACGGTCGCCGCGACGATCATTGTGCTCATACCGAGGCTGGCAGCGGCAACCAGCGCGACGACGAGCAGCGATACCGCCAGGACAAACGCGGTCCGCGGTCGCACCACGCCTGACGGGAGTGCGCGGTCCGGGTGCGCGACTCGGTCGATGTCCAGATCGGCAAGGTCGTTCAATACCGCGCCCGCGGCGTACATGCCGGCGGAGACCAGGGCCAGCCTGCCGAACTCATGCCACCGCGCCGTCGACGTCGAACCCGCCGCAGCTACTATCAGGCCGGCCCAACTGTCGGCAACAGCCGTCAATAGATTCTGTGCGCGGACGAGCCGCAGCAGCGCGCGGAGTCGGATGAGCGATGGATTTACGGGAAGGTCGGGTTCCACGGGATCAGTAGGTGACTACATCCTCGAGCAGCGACACGCTCACGACCAGTGACATGCGCACGCTGGCCCGGTTGCGGTTCTTGCGGATCCCCTCTTTGCGGGTCTCCATCACGTAGCGCTCGTTCGTGCTGGAACCGTCGGTCCGGTCGTGCACATCCACGTCCTGCAGCACCACAAAGTGCTCATCGACCTCCACGAGCTTGCCGAGGTAGATGAAATTGCAGCACGTATCGACGACGATCTCCTTACCGATCATCGTGTCCCAGACCGCTGTCTTTGGATCGCTCTTCATGTCGCGGAGCTTCCACAGTAGAGAGCGAAACCGAACATCGTGCGGAATCGCGGCGCCCGCGCATCGGACATGAACACTGGCGCCGATACCACAATGATATAGCATTTCGTCCCGGATTGTCAACAAAAACGAAGCCAGGGCGGTATTCTCATTGACTCGGACACGGGTGTTGAATATAATGGTGGTTTGCCGGAGCTTCCATGGCGTCTCGGGAAACCGGGACTTGCCCGGTCTATTCATGAATAAACGTGGATATGTC
>JAVHLO010000692.1 GCA_031082105.1 Planctomycetota bacterium | reverse complement strand
GGCTGGTGCTTTCCCTGGCGGCCCAGCCCGGCCTGGCGGCGGACAAGGAATTCAAGCTGGGCGAGATCTACGCCCTCTCCGGCTCGGGCTCCTGGTATGGCAACACCATGAAGCGCGGCTCGATGGACCCTGGCGACAGTAGGAAGAGTACGATGCAGAACACACGCGCGATTGTGCCGGTGGAACGCATTGAACGGATGATCTTGTTGATTCGTCATCAGAAGGTGATGCTCGATCGTGACCTTGCGCAACTGTACGGGGTTGAGACGAGAGCGTTGAATCAGGCCGTAAGGCGAAACGCGGCCAGGTTCCCGGATGATTTCATGTTTCGACTCAACGATGCCGAGGCGGAATGGCTGGTATCACAGAATGTGATACCACACAGGAAGTACCTTGGTGGCGCGTTGCCCATGGCCTTCACGGAGCAGGGCGTTGCGATGCTCTCAAGCGTGCTGAACAGTACGCGCGCCATTCAGGTGAACATCACCATTATGCGGGCCTTTGTCCAACTGCGGGCGATTCTGTCCACTCATGCCGATCTTGCCCGAAAGCTGGAGGAACTGGAGAAGAAGTACGACGCGCAGTTTCGTGTCGTTTTCGATGCGATCAGGCAACTGATGGAGCCGTCCCCAGAGCCGCCGCCGGAACCGCCCCGCGAGCGGATCGGTTTCCGCGTGCGGGAGACGAGTCCCCGATACGGCGCGAAGCGCCGGCGACGAGGCTGAACCAAGAGCGCTCGTCCACGCGGTCAAACGAAACCGCGACCGTTTTCCTGATGACTTTGCGTTTCAGATTACGCGCGAAGAAGTCACGCACTTGATATCGCAAAATGCGATATCAAGTTCCGGGCACGGCGGGTTGAGAAAGCTGCCTTGGACTTTTGCCGAACATGGCGCCGTCATGGCGGCCAACATGCTCCGAAGTGAACGGGCGACCGCCCGCCGCTGAACGCTCTCGTAGGATAGAGGATCAAGAAGAACAATGGAAACCGCAGCCCCATTCAAAGAAGTCGTCGCCGAGGTCAAGCAGGCCGGCGGCGAGGTCATCAAGCTCTGCTACCAGTGCGGCAAGTGCGATGTCGTCTGCCCGTGGAACAGGGTGCGAACATTCAGCATGCGCAAGGTCATCCGCGAGGCAACCTTCGGCCTCACAGAGATAGAAGGCGAAGACATATGGCGCTGCACGACGTGCGGAACGTGTCCTGCGCATTGCCCGCGGGGAGTCAAGCAGATCGACGTCGGCGTCGCCCTGCGCCGGGTCGCCACCAACTACGATGTCTTCCACGCCTCCGTCAAGCCCACACGCGGCGTCCGGGCGAGCCTTCTCTCGGACGGAAACCCGCTGGCAGGTGCGCGGGCCAACCGGGCCGATTGGGCAAAGGACCTGTCTGTGAAGGAATTCGCCGAGGGGATGGAGGTCCTCTTCTTCACTTGCTGTTACCTGAGCTACGACCCCAGGATGAAGAAGGTCGCCGCCGCCACGGTCAGCGTGCTCAACAAGGCGGGAGTAAACTTCGGCATACTGGGGACGAAGGAGAGCTGCTGCGGCGAGAGCATCCGCAAGACCGGCGCGGAGAAGGTCTATCGGACCCTGGCAAAAGAGAACATCAAGGCGTTCATCGAGGCCGGCGTGAAG
>JAVHLO010000691.1 GCA_031082105.1 Planctomycetota bacterium | reverse complement strand
GCTCGCTTACGCTCGCGGCTCGGATCGGTTTTGGGATAGGCTCAAGGCAGGAAGTGTCGCACGCCATGTGGCTGCCGCGTATCTTCCGAAACCATGCCCTACCTCCCCGGCACGCGAAACGAGATGTCGCCTTCCCCCGGGCCTTCAGACGGATCGTACGGCGTGCCGCCATCGTCCTTGAGATTCTCGCCGACGCTGTAGACCATGAATCCGTCCTTGGTCTTCCTGTAGATGTAGCTGTCGCCGGTGAACGGATCGACCGGCAGTCTCGCCAGCGGGTCCGGTATCAGGTCTGCAAGCGAGGCAGGAAGAGAGCCATTCCTTGATTCATAGATAAGAACCGCGACGCCAAGCATGAGTATGTCCTGGCGCGCCTCGAAACAGGCATGGTCCCGAAACCAATCGGCGAACGTAGGAAGAACGCACTTGCACAACACACAGTGCTCCGGCAATTCCTGCACCGCGGAATCGAGTTGGGCGAGCTTCGTCAGCGCAACGAAATATGGTTGTTCCGCCACGGCAATGTATTCACGCAATAGGGCAAGATATGTGCCCAAGTCGTTCTTCCATACGGCGTCGCCCAGAAAGAGAACGCGCGCCCACAGCGCCGTCTCCGCAGCCGTCGGCATCCGAATCTCGTCAGGCTCGAGCGGCTGCGCGTACGCAGCTTGAGTCGCCGAGACCCCGGATATATAATCGTTGTATGATTTGACCGACAGGGACCTGTCGAATCTCAGAAACCGCGCCAAACGGTCGGGCGTCTTGAAAAAGACGAGCGCCTGAAGAATGCGACGCAAATGTTCGTCGTCCAGTCGAGCAGAAGAGACAATGAACTCGGCGCATTCAAGACTGACCTCGTCCAGCAAGAGCTGTACGATTCCCAACGCGGCCTCCTGACGGAGGTGGGCGGCGAAGCGTAGCGCGGCGCAGCAGTCAACGCACGCGGCGGGAACATCTCCAAGCAGGCACGCCAAGCGAGCTCGGGCCGTGAGCACACGACAGAGCGTCGGCGGGGTGAGGTGGGCCTGCTTGCGCGGGACCGGATATCCCCATTCGTCATGCTGGGGAAATCGGCATGACTCCAGCTCCGACCCTCTCAGGCAAAGCGCCAGCGCTTCCTTGTTTTTTTCGAACAGCCCTTGCAGGGTCGCAGCGTACTTGCCTGTGTCCGCGGCCGAGGCCCTCGTCAGCTCATACACGGCCGTGTACTCGATTGTGTTCGGTTCGACGAATTTGTCCGCCGCTTCGAGGTAGAGGAGTGCGGCGTTCTGGTCGTCAGGCACAAGAGGGGGCGCGAGCAGGCATGGGTCCGTCGGTTCTCCGGCCTGCTTCAACAGCTCGAACTCCCTGTTCAGCCTTGCCGTCACACGCGCGTCGTAGTTGGCGCGCACGAGCAGCGCAATGCCGACCGCGAGCAAGACGAATATCCCGATTCCGATGAGCCAGCGGCGAAATCGTTTCATTGAGTGCCTCCTCATTGGTTCGGCAATGTATCAGCGGGGGGGGCTGTTGTCCCGGTGCGGGAGATGACGCCCTGGACACGTCTCGGGCACAGGGTTCACCTTCTACCCTCACCCTCGCCCTCTCCCAGGGGGAGAGGGACTCGCTTCCCCCTCTCCCAGAGGGAGAGGGGGAAGCGAGTC
>JAVHLO010000690.1 GCA_031082105.1 Planctomycetota bacterium | reverse complement strand
GCCCATCATGCGCCCGCCGGTCTCCTGCCGCCACGCGGTATACGTCTCAAACTGTGTGGGGGTGAGCAGCGCCTTCATCTTCTCGTCAGTCTGCGTCATCATCGTGGTCATCTGCTCGCGACGCTGGTCGTTGGTCAGCCCTTCACCCCGCCAGAGGTTGCGCATCGCATCCATCTGTTCCTGCATCAGCGCCCCCACCGCCTCCGTCTGGTGAGGCTGGAGGTCGAGGCGCTTGGTGATCTCGTCCAACAGCCGCTTGGTCATCTCGTCCATGCGCGCTGCGCGTTCTTCCTGCTCCATCTCCTCGATGGCCTCTTTCACCGTGGCCTTGAACGTTGCGCGCTCGGCCTCCGTCATCGAGCTCAACAGCGATGCCGCGGTGACTTCGCCGCCGCCCGCGCCGGCCGTTGAGGTGGTCGAGGATGAAGAGTCTGTTGCCGCATCCGACTTCGATTCGCCGGATCCGCCGCCCGATGCGCCGCCTTTCTTCCGCGAGAGTTCGTCAACCTTCGCCGCCAGTTCGCGCATCTGGCGCATTATCTCATCGTGACTCGTGTCGACGCCGGTCTCGATGCCCTCGACCGGCTCGGTCCCGGTGGGTTGACCGGCGACATTGTTCTGCTGTGCAGGGGCCGGTGAGGACTTCTTGAGGCCGGACACCTTCTGGCTTAGATCCTCGACGTCGCTCCCGAGGCCCAGAACCTTCGCCGTCGCGAACGCAAAACCGGCCAGCGACAGCACGACAAGCAGCAAAGTGACCTTCTGCAACACGCCTTGGCTCATGGTCGCAACCTCATAAAAGCCCACCTCCGATTTTGGATTCTAGATTTTGGATTGCCCCTTTTCAATCCAAAATCGCCAATCTAAAATCCAAAATCGTCTAGTACGTCTGTCCTCCGCCCTCGGGCGGTGGATCCGTTGCTTCACGCTCGACCCGGCGCATCCTGCCCATGCCCTGCTGGACCATCTGGTCGTATTTCGCGTTCTGATCCGTGGTCAGGACATTCTTGATCTTCTCGTTGGTTTCCGCCATGACGACCCCCATGCCGGCCTGGGCCTCGCCCGCATTCTTTGCGGTGCCTTCGTTCCACATGCGCATCGTGTTCTGCATGCTCTCCCTCAGGATGCCGTCGATCTGGGTCCGCTGCTGGTCGGATAGGTTCAGCTCGCGGGCCAGCCGGTCGAGCAGCCTGTTGCCGAAGAGGTCCATCAGTATCTGTGTCTGTTTCTTGTTGCCGTCCTCGAGCTCTTCGCGGATTACCGACTTCAAGGCCTCCTTCTCGGAGGGGACTAGCATGGAAGAGAGCTTGCCTTCCTCCGTACCGGCCGCGGGAGCCTGCGCCATCTGGCCGAAGGAGGTCTTCACCTCGACCACCGCCGAATCAAGCCCGCCGATCTTCTGGTTCATCGCATCGAGCTGCTCGGACAGGCGGTCGACCGCGTCTTTCATTGCGAGCCGTTCCGCCTCTTGCTGGGCCTCGAGCCGATCCGCAGCTTCCTGGGCGGTGCGATTGTGGCCCTTTGTAGCGTCCGTCTTGCCGGAGAGCTTCTTGATCTGGTCGTCGAGCCGGTCGATGTCATTGCCGAGCAATGAAATCTGCACCGTCATGACGACAATTCCGATGACGAGCACTGAGAGCGTCACG
>JAVHLO010000068.1:8864-11835 GCA_031082105.1 Planctomycetota bacterium | reverse complement strand
ATCGACGGCGGAGGACCGATACGCGTCCGGGTCGGCGAAAAACAGGAGGGCATGGGCGAAGAGGTGAAGGAGGCCAACTGGAAGCTCTGGGATACCTACCCGGTCTCCTACGGCGACGGGATGTACACGCGCGGCGAGTTCATCACCTTGGACCAGGGGAACATCCTTCAGTTCCTGGAGAAGGCCGGTGAAAAGGGCGGCAGGCTCACCGTGACCTTTTACTTCTTCAAGTCCAGGTACTACGAGCTCGTCCTGCCCGACGAGAAGGGCAAGTAGCAGACATCCGGCGCCGCATGAATATGCCGGCTGCGTGAAATCCGTGTTTCGCCCAGTTGCGGAATCCTATAATATAGTTCGTCTTCTCCGCCGCACTCTTTGCAAACTGCAACGTTTTTTTGTCAAGAAATCGTCACATGTCGCATAACTAGCGGTGAGACAGGGTGTTACTGCGACAGTGAGAATGACGTTTATTCTTGACAAAACCGGCCGATTCGTGCTATCATCCGCACTTGGCGTCGTCGGATTCGTTCGTGTCACTCGTCTGGAGCGTCCGAGTGAAGGCTGATGTGGCGATGTACGAAGCGCTCGCCAACCCGTTGCGGCTTCATACCGTCAATCTGCTCCTCCGGAGAGGTCTTTGTGTCTGCGAGCTCGCCTACATCCTTGGCGTCTCGGATTCATGCCTCTCGAATCACTTGACCGTTCTCAAGCGGTGCGGCATAACGAACGAACGGCGAGTGGCGTGGTGGATCCAGTACACCATCAGGCCGTTTGCAGAGGCGACGCCGATGTGGTGCCTGCTCAAGTCGGTGCAGTGTCTGTCGAAGGTGGACAGTACGCTGAAAAGGGACGTCAGGATGCTCGGAAGCCGTCACGGCCGGATCCCGCCTGTCAAGGCGTGCCGTGAGCGGCTCAGGGAGCGAAGAAGAGCTGCGTTGCTGTTGAAGCGGCCGCGGTAGCATGAGACGAGAAACGTCCGTCACGGCCGAGGTCATGCCCGTCAGGGTCCTCCGTATTCCGCCTCCGTGGTTCGCCTGCCGAGGTTCACATCGGGCAGGAGTATCTTCACGCCCATTCGTCGCGCCTCTTCGAGGTACACACGCGGCTGATAGAACCCCGCGCGGTTGGCGATCATCGCCGCGAAGAACTCGGCGGGATACCTCGACTTGAGATAGACCGTCTGGTAGGCAAGGAAACCGTACGTGACGGCATGCGCCTTGCAATACGAATACGCCGCGAAATTTCCCACCCAGTCCCATATCTTTTCGGTCGCATCGGCCGGCACCCCGTTCGCCGCGGCGCCCGCAAAAAAAAGGTCGCGCAGTTCTTCGATCTTCTCTTTCGAGCGCTTCTTCGATACCGCGCGGCGCAGCATGTCCGCCTCTTCCAGCGAGAACCCCGCCTCCGCCTTTGCCACCCTCAGAATGTCTTCCTGGAACAACATTATCCCGCAGGTTTCCTTCAAGACCGGCTCAAGCGACGGATGAACATACCGGACGGGTTCGCGCCCCAGCCGGCGGCGGATGAACAGCTCTTTCATCCCGCTCGCCGACGGGCCGGGCCTTATCAGCGAGAGCGCGATGATCGCGTCCCTGCGCGTCTCCGCCCGTATCTGTTTCAACAGGGCACGCATGCCGGGCGATTCGAGCTGGAAGCAGCCGATCGTCCGCCCCTCGCGCAACAGCGTCGCCGTAAGCGGGTCGTCGCCCGACAGCCGGCCCGCATCGAAACTCGATAGCACGGCGTCTCTGCGGCCCGGCCCGGCCGGGAATGTAGCACAGCCGTCCCGGCTGTGCATGGCCGCGGCGCGCGGCGCGCTCGACTGCGTCACGTCTTCCGAAACCGCCGCCCCGGAGTTGACCGCCATGATCGTGTCCGCGATCACCGACAGCGCGCGGTGTCCGAGCAGATCGATCTTCACCAGGCCGGTCGCCTCAACGCCGGTCATGTCATATTGTGTGATCACGAGACGGTCGGCGGCCTGGGTTGGGAGGACGTCCCTCACCCCCGCCCTCTCCCAGAGGGAGAGGGGGCTGTGAAAGGCAGCTCCGTTCACGGACTCGTCCGCTCCGGTCATCGATCCGTTGATTTCCTTTGCCGCGAGCTGCAGCGGCAGGTAGTTGGTCAGGGAATCCGGCGCGATGACGATACCGCCGACGTGGATCGAGAGGTGGTGCGGGAAGCCGATGACCTGTTCCGTCAGGGCGAGGATGGTCTTGTAAGGCTCAACGTCGACCGGGAACCCCCTGCACTCCGGCAGGAGCGAGATGACCTTGCGCAGGTCCGTGCCGCCGTAATAGGGCAGACGCGAGGCGAGCGAGTTTATTTCGTCGAGCGGCAGGCCGAACGTCTTTGCGATCTCCCGGAAGGCCGATCGGACCTGGAAGGTGTTGTGGGTGGAGACCATGGCGACGCGTGGAGGATTTTGGATTCTAGATTTTGGATTTTGGATTTCTGCGTTACGCGTTCCGAGCTCCGCGTTTCGCGTTCGACCGTATTTCGTGTAGACATACGCCAGCACCTCATCGCGGCGTTTCCAGCAGATATCGAGGTCGATATCGGGCGGGTCGGTGCGCGACGGGTTGAGGAACCGCTCGAAGGGCAGGTCGAACTCGAGCGGACAGACGTTGGTGATGCCGAGCGCGTAGGCGACGAGGCTGCTTGCCGCGGAGCCGCGTCCGACGACGGGGATGCCGGCGCGGCGGGCGAACTGCGCTATGTCCCACACGACGAGAAAATAGTCGCAGAACCCGAGCCGTTCGATGACGGTAAGCTCGTAGTCGAGCCGGTCGCGAACAGTCGCATCGTTCACCTTTTCCGGCCCATACAGGCGTCGCGCGCCTTCATACGCGAGCCGGGCGAGCAGCTCAGGCGGTGTCCCGCCGGCATTTGACGGGCTTCCACGATCTCTCGATGTTCTGTCAATATTGTGAGACAATTAAGCGAAACCTCGATCCCGGGACAGTCAAAA
>JAVHLO010000068.1:0-8854 GCA_031082105.1 Planctomycetota bacterium | reverse complement strand
CGCTGAAAACGCCGAAGTGAATACCGAAATATATGCTTCCTGTAATATTCAAGTGCTCTTTCGGTGTCTTCAGCGCCTTCAGTGGTTCCCAGAATTGTCCAGGCTGCTTCGGCGTCTTCAGTGTCTTCGGCGGTTCCTCGTAATGCGCCTTCGGTGCCTTCAGCAGTTCCCAGCTAGCCGCGTTCGGCGCTGATTCGGCGGCCTTCGATGTTTCCATGGTCGTCCACTTTTCCGCTTACCAGGTAAGTCCCGGCCCTTTCCATGACGTAACCGAACCGCTGGTAGGCCGTGGGGAAGAGTGTTACTTCAGCGACCGCGCCGGCGTCCTCGAGTGTGACGAACATCATCAGCTTTCCGTGCTTCGTGATGATACGCCGCGCGGTGACGAACCATCCGCGGATGGAGACCGTTCTGCCGACGTGCCGGTTCAGCTCGGCCAGCGGCGTGTAGACGTTGTTGGTTGCAGGTTGCAGGGTGGAGTTTACGGCACGCGCGGCATCGGGCGGTTCCGGCCCTTCCAGCGGGTGGCCCGTGGCGGACATGCCGAGGATTTCGAGCTCGTATTTTATTTTCGTCAAGCGCGGGAAATCGGGCGATGAATTTTAGATTTTAGATTTTGGATTTCAGATTGCGTAGCTGTAGGAGGCAGCTCGAGTTGCCGACGGTTTTGATTTCGAATTTCGGATTGTCTGTTGCAGGTTGCAAGTTGCGGGTTGGAAGAGAAAAGGTTTCCCGCAACTTGAAACCTGCAACCTGCAACTTCTCCAACAGCCGCCATTGGCGCATGAGCTGCGGCCGCGTGAGGCCGAACGATTCCATCGCGCCGCAGAGGATGAGGTTCTCCACCTCGGGCTGCGTCACGCACCGTACGCGGGCGAGGAAATCCGCGAGCGAAGAAAAACGTCCGCGTTCGCGCTCTCTCAGTATGACGAGAACGGTGCGCTGCGACAGGCCCTTCACCTCGGCCAGGCCGATCCGGATGGCGGACTGCCGATTTTGGAGTTTAGATTTTAGATTTTGAATTGCGGGTGGCGGATTGGTGATTTCGGATTGCGGATTTTGGAGCTGACGGTGGTCGATCCGAAATCCGGGATCAGAGATCTGCTCTACCGCTCCCTTACGGTCGCGGCACTGATCCCGGCGGGCGCGGCACTGGTCCCGGCGGGCGCGGGGTGGACCCCGGCGGTCGCGGGACGGGGCGGGGGACGCATACGTGCCAACGGCCCACGATTTCGGGAATATGGGTGTGCCGGAGCGGAATTCGACGTTGCAGTCCGCCGCGATGCGGGCCGCGTTTTCGACGGGGCCGGATACGGGGCCGAATATTTCGCGGACCTCTTCGGCCGATTTCAGGTGCGTCATTTCGGCCGGGGTCTCCTTCGCCTGTTCCGAGAGGAGGCGGCCGTTCTTCATCGCCAGCAAAAGGTGCAGGAGCGTCCGTTGTTGCGGTTTCGCATAGCGCACGTCGAAGGCGGCGACGGACAACCCCCTGAATCTCAAGGCCGCAGCCGCGACCCCGGCCGCAGTCGGGGCCACTTTGCTAAGGGGGAATTCACGGACAGCCGGTGGTGATAAACAACCCCCTGAATCCCCCTTTGCCAAGAGGGACTTCTCAATCCGTCCCGGGGCGGAGACCTGGAGGTAAAGCCGCTGCGGTTCCACGATGCCTTGCAACGCCATCAACCGCGCCGTGTCGCGGCACAGGACGTAGAGGTTGTCGCCGTACTGTTCGAGGGCTCGCTCAATGGAAAAATCCGGGGTGAGCCTGCGCTCGGTGACGATCCTGCACAGGTTCGCGTAGCCGTCAAGGTTGCGCGCCAGCAGACAGAAGGGCGCGGTTTTCAACGCGATCTCAACTACGCAGCCGATGATCGGTTTTATCCCGATTTCGCGCGCGAGCTTGTAGAAGAGCGGGACGCCATACAGCGCGTTCGTGTCGGTCAACGCGAGCGCCCGCATGCCCGACGCCTTCGCGCCGGCGAGAAGCTCCGCCGGCGAACTCGCCCCCTCGAGCAGCGAGTAGTTCGAATGGACGCACAGATGGACAAAATCGCCGGATACTAACATATGGCTAACATTGTATCGGCGCCTCTTCAGTCTGTCAAGAATTATTTTGGCCCCGCGCATGTTCGAATGTCAGTCGGGCCGCCCCTTCTGTCATTCCCGCGCGAAATTGCTTTACTCGACGGATTGGGTTTGGTATTCTCATCCTTGGCTTTCGGTTCATCCACGGATTTCACGGATTGCACGGATTTTCGGTTGGACCAGATTCGCAATTAATCAGAATTTCAAATCCGCGAAATCCGTGTAATCTGTGGATGAGCATCCGTCCTATGCGCGCAGCAAGTCGTTTTCGGCAGCGGCTTTGCTGCGCCGGGAATTCTGTGGCCGGTTCGTACTATGTTCCACGCGATAACCTTCGATCTCTGGCAGACGCTCATCTTCGACATGCCGGAGCAGGAAGAGAAACGGAAGGCGAAGCGGGTCGAGGAGATGACGCAGCTACTGGCCGCGCGCGACGTGGCCGTCGAGAAGGCGGCCATCGCCTCCGCGCACGACGCGGTCTGGCTGCGGTGTGCCGGCGCGTGGAAGGAGGACAGGGACCTGTCTGCCCGCGAGCAGACGCTGAACTTCCTCGAGCTGGCGGGGGTGACGCTGGAGACGTCGCTGAGCGAAGACCTCCTGGCCGCCGCCGAGGAGATCTACTCGGGAGGCGTACTGGCGGACCTGCCGAACCTCATGGACGCGGCGGTCGAGACCGTCAAGGTGCTGCGCGACCACGGGCTCAAGATCGGACTGATCTGCAATACCGGCCGCACGCCGGGGTACCGGCTGCGCGGCATCCTCGACACGCACGGGCTGTTGCCGCTCTTCGATGTCCTCACGTTCTCAGACGAGATCAAGGTCAGGAAACCGGAAACGCAAATCTTCTTCGCGACGCTGGAGAAGCTCCATGCGCTGCCGAATCGGAGCGTTCACGTCGGCGACGACCTCGAGACGGACATCCGGGGCGCGCATGATGCGGGGATGAAGGCGGTGCACTTCGAACACGACCCGGCGGTGCTGGCGTTGCGGAGGCCGCCGAGCTTCCAGACGCCGGAGGAAATCCAGAAGAGGCCGCCGGCTAGGCCTGATGGGGTCATTAAATCACTCCGGGAATTGCCGCAGGTCGTGGCGGGACTCTAAAATCCGACATCGAATGACACTATGAAATTTGTCCCCGGCTCGTTCTGGCCGGAGCCGAGAACGCGGTAGTCCTTGTTTGTGATGTTCTCGACCGAAACGGACAGATCCGCGTCCTCCCAGAGGTTCACCCCGCCGCGTAGCGTGTAGACCGTATACCCCGGCGTGCCGCCGGGCGGGATCCGCTGCGTGTCGCGCTTGTCGTCCGGGCTCAGCCGGTCCTGGTTGTCGGCGATCGTCACGAGCCCTTCCACCCAGAAATCCTCTTCCGGCTCGGTATACCGCAGCCCGATCGTCGCCGTCGCGGGCAGTATTCTCGACATCGGCTCGCGCTTTTCGACCGGTTGCGCGGTGGGGTAGGTATCGAGCTCTCCTTCCTGCCATGCGAAGCGCGCGTGCGCCTGCCAGCCGGCGCAAAGGTCCTGTGTGACGGCGAGTTCCACGCCCTGCACGTACCCGTCGCCGAGGTTGTGGCGCGTGACCTCGTTTGAGCCGTCGACCACGTTCCCGGTCGGCACACGGACGAGCATGTCCTTGATATCCGTGTAGAAGAACGCCACCTCGGCGCTCGTCGATTCGCCGAGCGCCTTCAGCCCGATCTCGTACGATAGAAACTCCTCGGGCTCGAGGTCCGTTGCGGGCGTCTCGAGCTCGCCCGTGCGCGAGATATCGAACGACGTCAGGTCGGAGATGTTCGGTGCGCGGAACCCCTGCGAGACGGAGCAGTACGCGTTCAGCTCGTCGGTGATGTGGCAGACCATTCCGAGGCTGCCCACGACCGCGTCGTAGGATTCCGAAAGGTCCGGCAGCACCTCCATCGAATTCGTCCCGATATCGCCGAGGCCGACCTCGTCGGCGTCCGCCTTAGCGTCCGTGTAGCGGCAGCCGAGCGTGACATCGAGCTTCTCTCCGATGCCGAACTCGTCCTGCAGGAAGACGCCGAGCAGGTCGTAGGTCGCGCCGTCGGCAACGGGCCCGCGCGGCGCGCCCTGGATGTTCGGGTCCGCCACGGTCGGCGCGCGGTCCGGGTCCTTGCGGTATGAGTTCACCCGGTCTCGGTAGTAGTCGATGCCGTAGGTGAGCGTCCCGATCGGCGTCGCGCTCTCGAACTGGCTGCCGACGCCGTAGGTGTCCACGTCGAAGCCCTGGTACGTGCGCCGCCTGTTCGGATCGATGCGGAACTGGTCTTCCGTCTGCTCGTGGACGGAGAGGCAGAATCGCGCCTTCTGGAAGAACGCATCGGCATCGTCGAGTCGGAGCGCCGCGTAGCCGAGCGTGCGGTTCTGGTCGAAATCGAGACGATGGTCCGTCCCGATCGTCGTTGCGCGCCAGCTCTCCGCGTGGACCGTGCGGTGTGTCCGCCACGCGTCGTCCTGGTCAACGTGCTGGTATGCGACGGTCAGTTGCGTTTCGGGTTCGATCAAGTAGACGAGCTTGAAATCGCCGCACGTCTCCTCGTAGCCGGTCTTGTGCTGCAGGCCGACATGCTCTCCGGCGCGCACGTCGCCGAAGTCCTTCACCGAGAACCCCAGCAGCATGCCCAGCCTGCCGTCGACTCCGAACATGGTCTCTTCGCGTCCCACGAAAGAATCCTCGGCGCTGGAGTAGCGCGCGAACAACCGCCGGCGCAGTCGCGCGCCTTCCTCGCCGAGGTCCGGCTCGACGGTGAATGCGTTCACGGTCCCGCCCACGGCATCGCTGCCGTAGAGGACTGACGAGGGTCCCCTGACTATCTCGATGCGGGAGAGCGACAGGGCGTCCACGGTGTTCCAGTACTGGCACGGTCCTTCGCGGAAGACCGAGTTGTTGAGCCGGACGCCGTCGACCATGAGGAGAGTCCTGAAGCCCGTGAAGCCTCTGATGAAGGGCGATCCCTGCCCGTGCGAGGTCTTCTGTACCATAACGCCAGTCGTCTCGAAGAGCGCCTCCGGGAGCGTGCGCGCCTGTCTCTCGCCGCGGATGTATTCGCCGTCGAGCGCTGCGACGCCGCGCGGCGCGTCGAACGCCCTTGCCTCGCGCCGCGACGCGGTGACAACGATCTCTTCGAGCTCGAGCACGTGTTGTGGATTTTCTTCAAGGTCGGGCGCAGGCGCGTGCCGATCGTCCGGTGCCTTCGCCTCCGGCGAGTCCGGAGCGGAATCGGTTCCGCCGTTTGTCCCCGGTTCCGCGCCGGGGGCGGGAGTCTTTTTTTCCGGCGGCGGCGCGTCCTGCCCGCGGCCGTCCGGCGGCCACAGCGCGAGTGTCATAACGCAAGCCGCCAACAGCCCGACAAGACGCCACAGTCGTTTCGCTGTCTTCATGCATCGACTCCTTGACGCGCAACCGGAAACTTCACATGTTGCGGCTGTCCTCGGCGGGGCGTACCGCACAGCGGGGCGGGCAGGATGCTCGCGACACGGCCGGCGGGACGCCGGCGCTACAAGTGGGACGCCACCTGGAATACTCGGACACTCTGCTGGTCTGAACCATTCACAGGCTGGGAGCCTCCCACTCCTTGCGTGACACGCCATCGAGGAGAGGCCAGCAGAGATGCCGGCGCTCCCGGACGCAGCGTCGCGCCGCAGGCTCGGTTCGTTCGTGAATGGTAGAACGTCGGTCGACGGCGCGCGGTTCGGTAATGATTGTACGTCGACCCGGAAAATGGCAAGATGGTTACGGGATCGCAGGCAAGCGTTCTTGGAGTTCGGACTCTGGTCGATTCCGCGGCCCGGCTATGGAGTGCGCACGCAGAGCGAAGCGGCGACGGCGCTTTTTCCTCGTGGTGATGGAGTATCGAGAAGGCCAAAGCGCCCCGATGCGTCGGGGCGCGCTCCAAAACAGTACGCCGCCGATGGCAGAAGTCGGGAACAAGGCAACGGGATCGTGGGCGTGTGGGGTATGGAAGCAGTGCCTGAAGAATCCGTCGACAGCCAGCTCATGGAACGCGTGAATCGCGGCGACATGGCCGCGTTCGAGGAGATAGTGCGCCGCCACCAGTCCGCGCTGGTGAACTTTTTCAGGCGCTCGAACGCTTCTATGGAGGAGGCGGAGGAGTGCGCGCAGGAGACCTTTGTGCGGATGTACAACTACCGGTCGCGGTACCGCGCGCTCCCCGGCCGGTTCGCGGCGTTCATGTATGTCGTCGCAAGGCACGTGTGGGTGGACCGCTGCAGGCGCTCGCAACGGCTGCGGCGGCTGACCACACAGCTTGCGATCGATTCCGCTCCGCCGAAACGACCGGCGTCGGGGCTGACTCAGGCGGAGACGCGCATCGACGCGCAGAAGGCGCTTGACGTGCTCTCGGACAAGCTGCGCGAAGTCGTTGTTTTGAGCGTCTTCCAGGGCCTGGACTATTCGCAGATCGCCGAGGTTCTCGGGATTCCGCTCGGCACCGTGAAGTCGCGTATTTTTCTTGCCTTTCAACAGATGCGATCGGTTTTGAGCCATGACCAACAGGTGCGAACAGACTGAGAACGTCGTCGCCTATCTGCAGGCGCAGCTCGACCCCGCCGAGCGCGACAGGATGACCGCGCATCTGCGTGACTGTCCCGAGTGTTCCGCGATGCTGGCCGATTGCGGGCGGCTACTGACCGGGATGAAGGAACTGCCGGTCGAGCCGCCTCGGAGTGACCTGGCGGACCAGGTACTCGGCGAGATCCGCTTCCGGACCGCGCGGACACGGAGACGGCTCGCGATCACCGCTGTGGTTGCGGCTTCGCTGATCGTGGTCGGCGCGGTTGCGACGGTGCTGGTGGGGCGCGATTGGCGCGAGGCGGCCGACGATACTGCGCGCGGCGCGGCAAGCGAGGCTATCGATCATTCAGAGGCCGTCTCCCGGGCGCTCGACTGGCTCGCGCGCAACCAGCAGCCCAACGGCGGCTGGCCCGTCGGCAAGCTGGGCGGCGACGAGAAGTACGAGATCGCGTTGAGCGCGCTCGCCCTTGCCGCGCTCTCGGGTTGCGAGCCGGAACTGCGCGCGAACTATGCCGGGAACATCAAGACCGGTGTGGATTACCTGCTTCGCCGGCAGCGGCCCGATGGCCGATTTGCCGCGCGGCCGGGGGACACCCTCTACAACCACTGCATCGCGACTGCATGCCTCCTCGAGCTGTACGGGTCGGGCGGCGAGGCGCGGCTGAAGGAGCCGGCGAAGTACGCGCTGGACTGCATCTGCATGGCCCAGACGGTCGAGGGCGGCTGGAACTACACGGGCGTCGAAGGCGAAGCCCCGAACAGTGCCGTGTCCATATGGGCGCTGCAGGCGCTGCTCTGGGGCGAGGCGATGGGGTTCGAAGGGCTTCAAGCGACGCTCGAGAAGGGGTTTGAATGGCTCGGAGGGCTGACCGACGTCAGCGGCCGGCTTGGCTACGGCACGCAGGGCGATTTCCCGTACGGGCCCGAGACGCTTTCTGCAATGGCCTCGTTCTGCTACCGGAACGGCGGGTCGCGGTACCTGGCGACCGATGAAAAAGTCCCGCGTATTCCTGAAGGACTTGTCGAGCGAATGACGGCGCCGGGCGAGATCGACTACTATCAATCCTACTTCCTTGCCTATCTCGAACATCCACTGCTCGCCGAATGGAAAGGGAATCTGCTGGAGCACCTCGTTGCGAAACAGGCGCGGAACGATGTCGCGAGCGGCAGTTGGGAGCCTGGGGACCGCTGGGGACAGACCGGGGGAAAGGTCTACGCCACGGCCCTCGCAGCGCTGATCCTCGAGGCCGACCTGCGCGGCCCGCAGTTGAGATCGTGGGCGAAGTAGCCTCGAGGTCATTCCCGCGCAAGCGGGAAACCAGCCCGTCGTCGCACACCCACCGCTGTTCACCTGTTCGGATTTTGTTTGACACCGCCTCGGACGACGAGTATAATCGGGCCGTCACATTTGTAGAAGCCTGGTCCTTTGGGAGACACTCTGATGGTTCGGACGCGAGGCGTAAGGAATCTTTCGCTGCTGGCGATCCTCTTTCTCGGTTGCCTGCTGCTCTGCGCGTGCGGCGACGGAGGGCAGAAGAGCGAGGAGGTCATCAAGATCGGCGTCGCCGGCCCGCTCACGGGCGGCCAGGCCAAGATGGGCAGTGACATCCTGAACGGCGTTACTCTTGCGGTCGACGAGTGGAACGCGAAGGGCGGCGTACTGGGCAAGAAAATAGTCATCGTCAAGCAGGACGACGGGGCGAACGAGCAACTCGCCCGCAGCGTTGCCAACACGCTGGTCAACGAGAACGTCGTCGGCGTTATCGGCCATTTCAACAGCGGTTGCACCATCCCGGCCTCGGTCCTGTACAATGAGGCCGGTATCCCGATGATCACTCCATCCGCGACGAACCCGTACGTCACGGAGCGGAAGCTGTTCGACGTATTCAGGGTCTGCGGCCGCGACGACATCCAGGGCAGGGTCGCGGCGGAGTATGTAGTTGACGTGCTGGGCTGCAAGAAGATCGCCGCGCTCCACGACAAGACGGCCTATGGCGAAGGGCTCGCCACTTATTTCAAGGAGACGGTCGAAAAGCGGCTGGGGGCCGACGCGATGGTCTACTACGGCGGCTTCACGAAGCAGGAATCGAACTTCCGGCCCTATCTCGAGGCTATGTCGCAGAAATCGCCCGAGATCTATTTCTTCGGCGGCATCTACGATCAGGCGGGACCTCTTGCCGTGCAGGCCAAGGACATGGGCATCAACATCCCCATGGTC
>JAVHLO010000689.1 GCA_031082105.1 Planctomycetota bacterium | reverse complement strand
ACTCGGTTCGGAATCTCCTTTGCCACGTGTCCGGCCCTTCGCTGAAGGAGATGTCCCGACCGCAGTCGGGGCATGACAGCAGACTGAATTTCATGAATAATCCGGGTTTGTGGGTCGAATGGTCATGTCAAGCGGAAGCGCAAACAGCGTCGGCATCGCCGCGTGCGGTCTGCGGTTTGTGTTCAGGTGTGATTCGCCGGCGTTTGTGGGGCTCATTGCCACCCGACACGCCGGCTTCCTGGAGTCCGTCGAGCAACCCGACCTGGTCGTGACGATCGACACATTGCACAAAACTCGCAATGTGCTGCGGACTTCGCCGAACATTGACATAGCCCGCACTGCGCACGGCCTGACGTTCAGTCGGAACGATTTCTCCGCGCGGTTCACTTTGCCCTTCGGCGAGCCGGCCGGACGCGTGGCCGGCGTCGAGATGGTCCGCCGCTTGCCGGCCGCCGGACGAGTAGTCACTGCGCACCCGACCTCGCAATGTTCGGGCCGCCTCGGAACCGCGCGGCTTAGCTGTGTGCTGAACAGGTTTGCCTTCGACACGTTTTTGCGGTCGACTCTGCAGGTATTCCTGGCCGGCCGGGGGAGGCTGCTGGTGCACGCCGCAGCGATCCGGTGCCGCGTGGGGCGAGAATTCGTCGGATATCTCGTGCCGGGCCGGAGCGGGATGGGAAAGTCCACGCTTGCGGCAAAATTCGGCCGGGAAGACGTACTGAGTGATGAACTGCCGTGTCTTGGTGTTCCGACGCCGCCCCGACACGTGCGAACCGGGGGCGCCCGCCAGGGCGACCGACCTCGCAGACGGTCTATCAGTGCTTCCGTCTTCGGCACGCCTTTCCACGGAAGGTTCAGCCACATAGGCCGCAATGTCGTCCATCCGCTGGCCGGGATCTTCTTCCTTGAACGGCATTTCGGGCCGCGCGCCGTGCCGCTCGGGCGGGCGGAAGCGGTGCTCCGGCTCATGGGATTGGTGGCCTGCTATGAGAAGAACGAAGCCGCCTCGGAAGTGATGCTCGCGACGGCCTACCGCGCCGTGTCGTCGGTTCCTTCGTTCATTTTCGGTTTCGACAAGGACGAGCCCGTCGAGTCGATCGCGAAGCGGATGGCGAGCGCAGTGCGCGGTCGCCGACGCCCTTGACCGCGGCCGGCTCCGACTAGCGCCTGCGCGTCAGCATGAACCCGCAGAGCTCGTGAAGTGCTTCGAACGCGGTGCGCCGGCGCCCGGAGGCCGACGCGCCCGGCTTGAACCGGCAAAGAATGCGTTCCGCGCGCCGGATGTGCAAGGCGGCGATCTTGCGCGATGATTCCAGCCCGTGAACCAATGGGTAGGTGAGCTTCATGTCTCTCGCGTCCTTGCCCGTCGTCTTCCCCAGCTCCTCGGTGGTGGACTCTGTATCCAGGATGTCGTCGACAATCTGGAACGCGATGCCGAGCTCGCCGCCGAACATACCGAGCCTCAGCAATGCGCCCGGCGTCGCGCGCGCGGCAAGCACGCCCACACGTACCGAGCATCGGATCAACGCGGCGGTCTTGTGAGTGTGAATGTACTCGACAAGTTCCTCTGCAGTACTATGCGTCAGCCGGCACCGGACCTCCGGGGGAACATCCGCCATCCCCCCCGCGTACTGATCCTTTGATGT
>JAVHLO010000688.1 GCA_031082105.1 Planctomycetota bacterium | reverse complement strand
TGCTGCACGAAGGGAAATTCCGCGACATCTACAAAGCCATAAAGGAAGGCAACTATTTCGGCTGCCAGACGTTTAACCAATCGCTGAAGGAGCTTGTCACGGCCGACCTGATCACGGTCGAGGAAGCCCTGGCCAACACGGACAACCCGGACGAATTCAAGCTCGAACTTCGCGGGATACAGAAGGGCACGCGCAGCAGCGACTTCGATTTCAAGAACTTCTAGTATTGGGCGTACGTGCGTGCGTGAGTGAGTTCAGGCGCGCGTGCGCTCTACGCACGTACGCACGCCTGTTGCAGGTGGTCGGAGACTTGACTGCGCGGCGCACTGAGGGGATTTGCCATGCACCGGACCCGTTTTGCCAACACGTGCCTCTGGGTGTTCAACGCACTCCTGGGGACGGCCATCATCGTCTTCCTCTACCGCTTCGTGCTCTTCCCGCCGCGCCAGGCCGAGGTCGATGCCGCGGTGGATGAAGAGCCCGATGAGTCGACCGTCGAGACTCCCGAGTGGCAGAAGCGCAAGCCCGCCGACTACGAGTCTATCTGGAAGCTTGCCCTGGCCTTGCCGCCAAACCCGAGCCAGGGCGTGGGCGCCGGGCCGGTCCAGCCGGAGATAAACCCTGAGACGCTGTTCAGGCTGGCATTGGCCACCGTCGTCGAAAACGCGCCGGAACTGGGATCCGTGGTTCTGGAGAAGAAGCAGGGCGGCGAACAGCGGTTCCTGCTCTGCGGAGACAAGTGGGAGAACGTCGCGGGACAGGGGACTTGGCTCCTGTTGAAGACCGTCACGCTCGAAAAGAAAGGGGAAATCAAGGAGTATCAGGCCCATATCGTCTTCAACGACAAGGAATACGTCCTGTCGTTTATCGAAGGGCCCCCGGGTTCCGTACCCAAAACGCCTTCCAGCGGAGGCGCCGGCCCCGGCGCGGATACCGCGTCTGCGGCCAAGCCCGGCGAATTCAAGAGCTACCGCGATCCCAACAACGCGAACAAGTGGTTCATCGATTCGCGCGAGCGCGAATACGTCCTTCAGAACGAGGCCATGGTCCTCGGGCAGATCGATATGCGCCCCTACGTGCAGGACGGGGTCACTACCGGAATGCTCGTGTCGCGCGTTGACGGCGGAAGCCTCGCGGAGCAGCGGGGGCTCAAGATCGGCGACGTGATAAGGAATGTCAACGGCGTGCAGGTCGACTCCTTCGAGGCCGCGCGTAGGATAATGCAGGATGGCTCGGTTCGAGCGGCTGAAGCGGTCACGATCGAACTCGAACGCGCGGGACAAAAGATGCAGGTGACATTCCAGGTGTTTACGCCACCGTAGATGCCGGCCTTTCGCGCCCTGGAATACTGAGCAAGGGCAAACTCCAAAATTGATTTCGAGTCTTTCCGGCTTCCGCCATGTAGCCACTGAACGCACTGAAGACACCGAAAGAGGGAAGAGGACGGACACCTTCGGCGCCTTCAGTGTCTTCAGTGGTTTCAGTGGTTTCCCGTGAGCGTCTTGGGGGGCGGGGAACGCCCGCTGCTCCGCCTTGTTCATGAAATCCAATTTGCTGTCATGCCGGACCCTGAATCACGTTCAGGGCAGGCTTTGGTTCGGCATCTCCTTCAGCGAAGGGCCGGACACGCGGCAAAGGAGATTCCGA
>JAVHLO010000687.1 GCA_031082105.1 Planctomycetota bacterium | reverse complement strand
AAAAAAAGAACCAAACATGAAAAGCAATTTGATATGACTGATTACTAGCACATTACGTGCCAATGTCTTTCTTGATCGCGTGCTGCCATAAGTACTGCGCTAGCAATGATCTGTGATAGCATCTGCCAGTCAGTGTGACTGTCAATAGCGATGCATGAGACCGTGATTATGGGTAGAATATACACGTTTGCAGACAATGCGCAACAGTGTTGGCTCTAGCTCATAGCGCTACGGATGTTATGCCAGCGTGCAACCGCTTGAGCATGTGTGTAGATGCGTAACACAGCTTGTAGGTGTGTAAAATTATCCCGGCAATTGGCTGGTCGTCCAAGCTACCACAGGTACGCAAGGTTCGGAGGAGACTCTCGCGACCCGGCACACAGGATGCAGTCCGACCGGGAGTGCGCGGTGGTCCCCGGCGGGTAGTGCTTGACGGGAGAGCCTGGAAATGGTAGCATGTGTACGGTTTGATGTCAGTCCGGTCTTGGAGCAAGAATGAAATGGCTGGTCCAGGCAGGCGGTCCATTGTGTGCGTCAACGGTCGTTTCTTGCCGAGCGATGGGGCAGTTGTTCCGGTCCAGGACCGCGGATTCCAGACCGGATTCGGGGTGTTCGAGACGATGCGCGTGCAGGACGGCGTGCCTCTGTTTCTTGATGCCCATCTGGGCAGATTGAAACGGTCGGCAGGGGCGCTCGGGATCAGCTCTCCCTGCGGCTGGCGGCGGACGGCCTGGTGCTGCAACGAAGTTGCGTCGCGAAATCCAGGGAGATCTGGTGTGTTGCGCGTCACATTGACCGCCGGCCGGCCGGTCGGCAGGGCAAGTCACGCAGATACGCCCAAGTCGGGCGCGCGTTGGGCGAGGGGAGCGATGCCGGGCACCATCGTGGTTGGATTCCGCGAACCTTCGCCTGTACCCGATGACGCGCGCAGCGTCGGCGTCTCAGTTCACTGCGCGCCCTGGCGAAGGCTCCGGGACTACCCACTCGCTCGCCACAAGTCGACCAGTTTTCTCGAGAACATCATCGCACGCGAGAGTGTCAAACGGACCCGTAACGCGTTCGAAGCGGTATTCCTGACGCCGGACGGGCTTCTGCTCGAAGGCTCGATGTCCAACATATTTGTCGTTTTCGGTGAGAGAGTCGCGACCGCAGCGCTCGATCTGCCCGTCTTGCCGGGAATCACGCGGCACATCGTGCTCGGAATCTGTCGTCGGCTGGGTCTGGCGACGGGTGAGGAACACATCCGTTACCGATCGGCAGGGCGGGCCTCGGAGATGTTCTTGACGAACTCCGTTGTTGGCGTTCTGGCGGTGACTCGGTTTGATGGAAAGGATGTTGGTACGGGACGAGTGGGATCGATCACACGGAGGCTGATGGAGGAGTACGAAGCCAAGGTTCGGCGCCACATTGCCCGTGCTCGAAGTGCCGACCGGTCCAGGTAGAGACTTCAGCCATTCGATTGATCAGCGGCTGAAGTCACTCCTGCGATCTCAGGTATCACGCCTTCACGGATGCCGGCAGAATCTCGAATCAGATTTGGGGTTCCAGGGTGTTCGGCATACCAGCCTGGCCCATTCATGAAGGAGCATGAGAATGTCATTCCCGCGAAAGCGGGAATCCAGCAAACGGTGCAACGGCAAGAGGACAAG
>JAVHLO010000686.1 GCA_031082105.1 Planctomycetota bacterium | reverse complement strand
CAACGATATATATGCGATCATGTCGTGTCCAGCGCAGACCGAATCCACAGGCGGGACTCCAAGGCGCTTCATGAGCAGAACCTCTTGGGATGATGGCGGCGAGAACTGGGGTAGGCCTCTTTCCATTGCCTTTGCGGCGCCATCCACCAAGCATCCGGTCGCGTGGAAGGAAGCGCTCTGGTATGTGGGCCGTCACGTCCTGGAGGATGCCGGGCGCGATCAGGCAGACAGGGAGAGCAAGATTCGTCATGCATTCGTGCGCGTTACCGCCCTGGATACGGAACGCAAGGATCGCAGAGAACGGTGGGTGTTCCAGGTCGCGCTGCCGGACGCGCCGCGTCCCGGTGGGCCTGCCTTCCGCAAGCGGATTGAACCGGCAGAGAAAGACAAGGAACTCCCGGAAATGCTGCAGGCACTGCTCGATCAGCTCTTAAAGGCGCGCCTCGGTGATGTGCACGTGCATTCCAATTGTACGCGCAATCTCGCGGAGTACGGATACTCGCCATGGGCGATCCGAGCCGCCGGTGACGCTGTCGGGCTTGATTGGTCAGTGCTTACCGATCACGCCTGCGACTACGACCACGACATCAACGCCCAGCAGGTGCGGCACAATCCCGTTCCGCATCCGGCGTTTACCGCATCCAGGGAGAGTCGGACCGCTGCCTGGGAGACCTGGGAATCTCAGCACGATGCAGTGCTGGCGGCCAGCGGAAACATGGCCAGCCCGCACCAGAAAGCGGTCGGCGAAGGACCGAGACCCGCCCAGTTCGTCGCAAGACACGCGCGCGACGAAGACCCACCGGGATTCACGCTCATCCAGGGCCAGGAATTGCACCTCGAGAAATCCAAGGCTAAGACCGACATGGTCGGGTTCGCCGCCATCCTGCGCGCGATGAGCCCGTTTCCGCGGCTCATACAAGACCAGATGTTGCCCGAGGACAGCCTGGACATCAACGCCTATTGGCGGACGACACATGCCCTCCTGCTCCCGGATCCCGATGAACGGGATGAACCGGTGGACGCAACTCAGAAGCGTAGCGACGCGGCCGAAAGCCACAATGGCTCGGACTCCAATACAGTCGCGCGCGACGAGGCAACTCGCCAAGGGAATTCGGCCGACTTGGAAAACCTCCAGTTCAGGTTTGTCTACAGCGGTTCCGGCACCGCGAAGACCGCAAGGAGTTTCTTCCTCTCCATACTCCTGCCGATCCTGGCCGACATATGGATCGACTTGGACATCTGGGATCCGCCCGACGCTCGAATCTCTGACTTGGCCAGGTTAAAGGGTCCAGCGCGGACAAGTACACGCCCAGACTCCGTGGCGGGCATTGGACAGGACGACGAGTGGCGAATGGAACAGCGGGAGTACCAAAACAAAGATGATGGTCCTGGAAAATATACAGTGAAACCGATGGTAATCGCCGCGCACCCACTTGAGCCGCCAACCTCAGCGCAGCAGGGAATGAAGTGGGACAAATGGGATTTCTTCGACCCCGAGACCCAGCGCACCTGGGACTTCCTCAAGGCGATGCAGATATGGAACGGCCGGTCAACGCACAATCTGCGCCTCGGGAAGCCTCCCGGTACTCGCCCGGACCAGGACTATCAGTATCTGCGCGATGCGTTCAAGGGAGAGCCAATCCCGTGGG
>JAVHLO010000685.1 GCA_031082105.1 Planctomycetota bacterium | reverse complement strand
CGTTTCTCGGAAGAAGACGCCACTCCGGCTGCGGCCTCCGTGCCTTACTACAAACTTGACAGTCTGTCGCGCCCGTTCCGCGTCTCGAAGCGGATGCTGCGACTGTTTCCCGGACCGAGCCGGCAGATCGCGCCCGCCGTCGGTCGATGCGAGTGCCATGAACATTTTTTGCTGCACTTCGTGCCAACGGATTCTCCGATACGTCGTGGCGCAGATGTCTTTTACCGGCATCTGCCACCGGTGCTCGTCCGCACTGAGGCTGATTCGCAACTCGCCTCTCGATGACTTCGCAACCGCACACGTGAGCCAGTCACCGCCTAGCCGGGATACGTCATCGGAGGCGGCCACCATTCTCGCCACACCGGTTCCCGCGACGCCGCCCGGCCCGCGCCCGACGCCTGGCCCCGGCTCCGGCCGACTCATGAGCTCGGGGTTTGTGGAAGGCGCTGTGAGCCGCGGACCGACGCCCGGCGCAGCGAAAGAACAGGCTTCAATGCCTCCGGATACTGCCGGACCCGGGATGCCCGAATCCAGAGGGCTGCCGGCCGACGAGAGCTCTTCCGCGCTGACCATTCTGGGCACACCCCCCCCGTCCGCCGGCAGACCAGACAGGGAGCCGACCGCCGGCGACAGTGGTCCCGCGCCGTCGGTAAGACCATTCCACCATCCTTCATCGTCTTCCATTCCCGAGACGCCGACATTGCTGACCAGATCGCCTGCCCGTCGCACATCAGATGTCTTCGGCAAATTTAGAATCTTGTCGGAACTCGGTCGCGGCGGCATGGGCATAGTCTACAGGGCCGTCATAGAGGACAATGGTCAACAGGTGGCGCTCAAAGTCCTGAAGAGCGACGATTTCTCGCAGGAAATGATCCACCGGTTCGAACGGGAAGGACGGGTGCTCAAGATGCTGAAACACCCGGCCGTCGTCTCGGTCTTCGATGCCGACCTTTACGAAGGGTCTCGCTACATCGCCATGGAGTTCATCGACGGATTGACGCTGGACCAATGGGTCGAAAAGAAGGCGCTCGACAGCCAGCAGGAGAGGCCCCATCAGGAACCACCGCTCGACCCGGTGCTTGCCGCGAAGTTCGCGAGAAAACGGCCGTTCCTCTCCGGTAGTCTCGAAGACACCCGGACCTGCGAACTACTGCGCGTAATAAGGGAATCGGCGCTGGCGCTTGACTACGCGCACAGCCACGGCATTGTGCATCGCGACATAAAGCCGAGCAACATCCTGATGACGCGTGCGGATCAGCCAAAGGTCTCCGATTTCGGCCTGGCAAAAGACCTGGCATCCGTCTCCCACGTTACGGCCACCCACGAGTTGCTCGGCACCCCCGAGTACATGTCGCCCGAGCAGTGCCAGGGCGACAACAAGAAGGTCGGGCCACGGAGCGATGTCTACTCGCTAGGTGTTGTCCTCTACGAAGGCGTCTGCGGACGCACGCCGTTCAGCGGATCGACCCTCTTCGAAATCCTAAGCCAGATAAAGGAAGGGGAGGCGATCCATCCGGGCAAATTGAACAGCCGACTCGATCACAAGCTCGCGACCGTGATAATGAAGTGCCTCGAAAAAGAACCCGAAAGGAGATACGGATCGATGGCGGAACTGGCATCCGACCTGGACAATCTCCTGAAAGGCTCCAAGATCA
>JAVHLO010000684.1 GCA_031082105.1 Planctomycetota bacterium | reverse complement strand
CGGAGCAGAGCTCCATCGACAACGCGATCAACGCGATCAACCGGATCGCGGAGACAACGCGGTTCTCGGGCACTGGCTTGCTGAGCGGTCAATCGGGATTCACCACGTCCGGTTCGGTCGGATCTTTTGTGAATGACCTCTCCATTCGGGCCATGTCATTCCCGCAAGGGGTAACCTCACGCACATTGAGCGGGACGCTTACCACTTCCGCGGTCCGCGCCTTTTTGCGGATCGGCTCGGCAGGCACTGCGGGAGCGACGATCAGAATCTCCGGACCTCTGGGCGTCCAGGATGTGTCTCTTGCTTCCGGAGTCGGCTCCGCCATTGTGCGCGCCGCGATCAACACGGTGGCGCCGTATACGGGAGTGTTTGCGAGCAATCTGAACGCCGGAATCGCCAACCTCGGCACCTACGCCATGAGCATGGAGTATGGCTCGACTCAGTCGATCTCCATCGAGGTGCTCTCCGGCAGCTTCTACATGAACACGGCCATTGCCGCACCGGCACCCGTAGCTGCCGGCGGAAAGCGAGAGGACGTCGGACAGGATCCTGTCGTAAACTTCAACGGTATCAGGTACACTGGGCGCGGCAGGGTCTTTCGCGTGGTGAACTCCTATGCCCAGTTCGAGTTCAACCTGGGAATCCCAACCGCCGGCAACGCGACCCAGGCCAACCTCGGGGTCATGCCAACCAGCCTCGTGGCCGGCGATCTGAGGTTCTACGTGAAGAACTCCGGTCTGGCCTTCCAGATCCGTGAGGGAACCAACGCCTCGGACCAGCTCAGGATAGGAATCAATGGCATCGGACCAAGCTTCCTCGGCTTTGAGGCAATTCCCGACCACATCGCGCGAGCAGGATCCGGAACCGCTACCACGAACCAGGGTGGCTACCTCTCCAGCATGCTGTCAGGCGGCGCGAACGACATCGTGAGCGGTAACAAGAACAATGCCCTCAAGGTGGTCG
Organism: Planctomycetota bacterium; assembly: GCA_031082105.1. Taxonomy (GTDB): domain Bacteria; phylum Planctomycetota; class MHYJ01; order JACQXL01; family JAVHLO01; genus JAVHLO01. The sequence goes on along the minus strand of JAVHLO010000684.1, from coordinate 694 downwards.
AAGCCTCCATCAACGGCATCACGAGCGTGAGAGGACACCTCGGGTCCGTACAGGCCTTCAACCTCGAACCGAACTTGAGGGCAGTAAACGTTGCCATCGAGAACCTGTCGGCCTCGGAAAGCAGCATCAGGGACCTTGATTTCGCGGAAGAGACCGCGAACTTCACCCGGACCCAGATACTCTTCCAGGCCGGTACCGCCGTGCTTGCGTCGGCGAACCTGATCCCGCAGGCTGTGTTGACTCTGCTCAGGTAGTTGTTTTTCCGGACAAGGATGTCCGGAATTGTTTGTCAAGGAGGATGAACCATGGGTCTTCGCATCAACACGAACATCCCCTCGCTGAGGGCGATACGAAACCTCCGGATCAACGATTGGAGGCAGCAGTTGTCGTTGGAGCGGCTCTCCACGGGGCTGCGGATCAACCGCGCATCCGACGACCCGTCGGGCCTGGTGATCTCCGAGCTTCTGCGTTCACAGATTCGCGGCCTGAAGCAGGCTGCGGAGAACACGCAGAACGCGAACAACATGATCGCCGTGGCGGACAATGCGCTGGACGAGGCGTCCACGCTGCTTGCGGGGATCAAGGAGTCGATCGTATTCGCGCTGAGCACCGGGGGGACGTCGACGGAGCAATTGCTCGCGGAGCAGAGCTCCATCGACAACGCGATCAACGCGATCAACCGGATCGCGGAGAC
>JAVHLO010000683.1 GCA_031082105.1 Planctomycetota bacterium | reverse complement strand
CTGATCCTGCCGATGCTGATCCCGCAGGTGCAGCGCGCCGCCGAGATTTCCGGAGAGTTTACGCTCACGGGTTTGCTTCGCTGGCGCTTCGGCCGACTCACCGGCATGGTCGCGGCCTTGGTCGTCGCGGTCGGATATCTCGGCCTGCTGGCGGCCCAGCTAGTAGCGGGTGCTGTCCTCCTGGAGCAGCTCACGTCGCTGGACTGGGGCTTAGCTCTCTTGGTCTCAAGCGGCTTGGTGATCCTCTACTCTGCCTTCGCCGGATTGAAGGGCGACTTGATAACGGACATTTTTCTGTTCCTCTTCATGGCAGTGTTGGCCCTGCTCACCGCGTACGCGCTGGGAGCAAACCTCCAGTCAAGTCCGGACCTCTGGAGCGCGATCACAGCGGACGCGTTGTCTCCGACTCGGTTCGGCGGCTTCACCTACCTCATCGGCGGCGTCCTCCTAGGCACACTGATTCCTCTCATTGCTCTGGAAATGTGGCTCCGGGTCTTCGCTGCGGAGAGTCGGGCCACGGCAACCTCTGCCTTCCGATGGTCGGCGGTCCTGGTCATTCCCTTCTACGGGCTGGCAATGGCCGTCGGGCTCGTAAGCACGGTGGTCATGACCGCGCCGGCCGATCCCGACCTCGTCTACCTTGAGTATCTGGCGAGATACCTGCCTTCGACGGTCATGGTGCTAATCTACCTCGGCTTGGTTGCGACCGTGATCTCAACGACCAACACCTTGCAGATTGTGCTCAGCGCCGTAGTGCATCGAGACGTCTTGCCTGGCCAATCCAAGAGCGTTGCCGTTAGCCGCATCGTAACGGTGGCGACCGGGACTGCAGCGGGTGTGGCGGCCTATTTTGTGAGAGATATTGTCGATCTCATCGTCACCGGCTTCTTCTACATTGTGCTCCTCGGGCCGCTGCTCGTGATCCTATTGAAAGGCGCTCCGCCTCAGCCACCCTCAAGATTAAGAGATTCGCTTACCGCTCTTGCTCTGTTGGCAGGTACGGCGGCGACGACCTTTGGATTGCCGATCATTGGCCCAGGGGCGGTCATTATTGGGGTGATGATCACGAGCCTGCTCCTCTTAGCCTTGGCGCTGTTGTCGCCCAAGGCGCGGGCGTAGTTGATCGGGGTCGGGCAGGCCGCCTTCTGGACGGCGATGGCCGTCGCGGTGTTGAAGAACCTCGCTCAAGCTTGGCAGGGGCGCGGACATTCGGACCCGCCGGGCGTCACGGCTGATGTGCAGCGATATGTCATCTACGGCTTATACTTGGCGGTCTGGTGGATCGCCGTGCAGCGGAGCCACGATACGCCCACTGTGGTCTTGGCTGCTGGCGCAGTAGCGATTCTCTCAGGATCAGGGATCGCGCTATCCGCGATGTGGACCCTCGGCCGAAGCTACAGAGAACGGATCGATCCTGGCGAAGATGGAGTCCTTCAGACGACGGGGGTCTTTGGATGGATGCGTCATCCTATGCGCGTGGGGCTCACGGTCGAGCTCATAGGGACGACAGTCTGTTCTCAAGAGTGGGTCGCGCTGGTGCTGACGCTCGGAGTGGGGGTTCTCCTCGTGCAGCGGTCCCGCGAAGAAGAAGCACTTTTGGCCGCCCGATACGGCGCCGCCTACGCGCACTACCGTGAGACCACCCCAGCCATTCCCATG
>JAVHLO010000682.1 GCA_031082105.1 Planctomycetota bacterium | reverse complement strand
GGGCAAGGACTCTTTCCGCCATTTCCACGCCGGGTCGGCCGTCGCGGGGATCGCCTCGACGGGCAAGTTCGGAATGGTGAAGAGGCTCGATGCGCCGCGCGGCGTGCTCGATCTGGCCTCGATGTATTTCGCCGACGTGGACATCGTCCTGACCGAAGGATTCAAGCGGGACGCTGCGCCGAAGATCGAGGTTTCACGCAAGGCGCTCGGCACGGGGCTCCTGTGCGAGCGCAGGAGTGATCGGCTTGTTGCCATCGTGGCCGATCATGCCCCCCGCGGTGTCGGCCGTTTGCCGGTCTTTGCCTTTGACGACATCTGCGGTCTCGCGGATTTCCTGGAGAAACGGTTCATGAAGAAACGCTGCCCCGCCTCAGGCGGATTCTCCGTAAGGCTCGTCGCGGACAAGAAGCGGGTGCCGATGAAGCCGTTCGTGCAGGAGTTCATCGCCGGTTCGATTTACGGAATGACCGGCGCGCTCAGGGGGGTTAAATCACCGAAGTCCATAACCGTCACGATAGAAAGGAAAGGCAGATAATGATCGACCTTGACGACCTGCTGCGAATGATGGTCAACCTCCGGGGTTCGGACCTGCATGTCAAGACTGGCAGGCCTCCCATCTTCCGGATAGACGGAAAGGTCACTCCTTCAAACCTCGATAAGCTCACGCCCGAAGTGGTGCAGCAGTACGCCCAGAAGGTACTGCGCGAGGAGGCGCTGCGCGTGCGGTTCAAGGAGCACTACGCGGCGGATATGAGCTATGTCGTGCCGGACCTCGGGAGGTTCAGGACCAACGTCTTCACGTACCGCGGCCAGATCGGCATCATGTTCAGGAACCTCTCCCAGTCGCCGACCGTCGATTCGCTCGAACTGCCGCTCGTCGTGAAGACCTTCGCGCAGTATCCGAAAGGACTCGTGCTCGTCACCGGCCCCGCCGGTTCCGGAAAGTCGACCACTCTCGCCTCGATCATCAACGAGGTGAATCTCAGCAGGACCGTGCACATCCTCACGCTCGAGGACCCGATCGAATACCAGTTCGAAGACAACAAGGCCGAGATTTCGCAGCGCGAGGTGGGACTCGACACGCCTTCGTACAAGGAAGGCCTGCGCGACGCGATGCGCGAGGATCCGAATGTGATTCTCGTCGGCGAAATGCGCGATACGGAAACGATCTCCACCGTGCTCACGGCGGCGGAAACGGGCCACCTCGTCTTCTCGACGCTCCACACCAAGGGCGCGGCGCAGTCCATAAGCCGTATCGTCGACGTCTTCCCGCCGGAACACCAGCAGCAGGTCAGGATCCAGCTTGCCGATACGCTGATCGGGGTCGTCTCGCAGTCGCTCATGCGACGAAAGGACGGCGGAGGGCGCATAGCCGCGGTGGAGGTTCTCATTAACAACGTCGCCATCGCGCGAAGTATTGAGAAGAACGAGCTCAATAAGGTCAAGGAGCTCATGGAGGAGGGCGTGGGTTTCTACCGTATGCAGACGCTCAACCAGTCGCTCACGGCCCTCATTGCCAACGGGGTCATCGATCGCAAGGACGCGGAAAAGGCGTCGCCCAGCAAGGGCGACCTGGATCTGCTCCTGCACAGATATGAGGTGAACGCCTAGTGGTTCACGACATTTGAAATTCAGGAATCAGTGCCGCGACCGTGAGGGAGCGGTAGACGACAGGC
>JAVHLO010000681.1 GCA_031082105.1 Planctomycetota bacterium | reverse complement strand
TGTTGTCCGGATTGAAATCGACCAGCGCGACAGAGACCTGGCCCGTCAGCATCTCCAGGATGTCGTCGAGCTTCTTGCCGGTGTTCTTCTCGAACTCGCCCTCGAGCTCGTCGATCTCGTTCTGGAAATTCTTCACGATCTGCTCGTACGCGTACTGGACCTCTTCGTCCTTCCAGATCTTCCAGAGCGCGGTCTCCTTGAAGGACTCCTTGGCCTGCGAAAGGTCGCAGATGGAAAAGTACCCGATCGTCTCCGCCGGGACCAGCGAATCGAGCGGGACCACGCGCGTCTCTTCCTGTTGCGTGACGACGTGGCCGGCGAGGGCGATGATGAGGGCCGCACAGCAGAACGCGACGGCCCGGCCGTGTCTCGCCCACAACGTGGTGTGTCTTCTCAACATGGCAGGCTCAACTCCAATAGCACGACGCCCCGTCGGACAACAAGGGAGGGCGTCTCACATGAAAAAACTCGGCTCGATCCCGCTCGCTCGCGACCGTTGCCCCCGGCCACGTATGCGAATGTTACGACCGCAATATCTGACCACAACTCGCGGGAAATGTCAAGGAATCAGACCTCCAGCCGCTTGATCGCCCGCAGCCCGAGCCATATGGGGACACAGGCTGCCACCGCACAGATGACGCATACGATCACGAGCGCCAGGATCACCGGATACGACCAGAAGGGAGAATCCATCGGCCCCTTGAAGTACCAGTGACACGGGATGATCTCGACGAGGATGGTCGTCCCGATCAGGAAGAGACTCGCGACCAGGTTGAGCGTTCCGCCGAACCCGGCGACTATCTTGGACGGGTTGTCCTCCCGGAAGTTCGGATACAATGCGCCAAGCCCGACCGAGAGCCCGGCGAGCCCGGCGCAGACCGCGACGGCCGTGATGACGTGCATGATGATCAGGCCGGAAGGCACATTGAGCATTATGCCGGAGGTGGTGACGAGCGCCGCACTTACCAGGACGGACCCGGCGAACGCGAACGCGAACTTGCTCAGCAGGATCGCGCTTCGCTCCATCGGCATCGTACCGAGTATCCACAGCTTCCTGCCCTCGAGGCTGATCTGCGGAAAGACGAAGCGGCTTGTGAAGGTGGCCAGCGTCAGCACCGTCGCACCCAGGTTGAGGAACGATACCGAGTTCTTCCAGATGCTGAACTGGATATGGTACCGCAGCGTGCGGAGGTTGAAGAAGTACACGCCGAGCAGGCCGAAGAAGATGAGGAACTGCGACCACTGCGCCGGGTCGCGCACGAAGGCCTTCCAATCCTTCACGACTATCAACGACACGAGCCTGCCCCTCGTGCGGGTCAGCGAGCGTATGGCCCGCTCCAGCAGCCCGTCGCCGGTGAATTCCCGGTTCCGCGTGAACGCCTGTGAAAGCGAACGCGTCACGAGCATCCATCTGTTCGCCATGAGCGACGCGGCAAGCAGGAGGAGCAGCCCGTTCGAGAACACCACAAGCAGCAGACGCCATGCCTCGCTCAGCCTGCCCTCGCCCATAAGCGATATCCCCTTCGAAAGCCACCAGCTCGGCAGCAGCGGGTTCTGTGCGAAGCTGAACTGGTCGAGCACCGCGCGCAGCCACAATGCTGTGAAAGGCGCGACGGTTCGACGGAGCCCGGCGACCCTCGCGAGGGTGTAGAGTCCCGCGATGACCCCTGCGATCAC
>JAVHLO010000680.1 GCA_031082105.1 Planctomycetota bacterium | reverse complement strand
CTAGCACGCGCGCCCGCTGACGAAGCCCCTGGTCTTGCTCTGTGTCCTCTGTGTTTCCGTGATGCTGCAATCGAGCCCGCATGTCGCATGGGCGGCGGGCGCGGCTTCTTTCGTCGCGGAGGCCCCCTTTGCCGCCGGAGCGGAGCCGACGGGGGACGTAGAGCCGCAGTCCGGCTCGGCCAATGAAGACGACGACGTCACGGCGGCGTGTGCGCGCGCGTTGAAGAGTTTCGTCTTCATCGGCGGCGGATCCGGAGTTCTCATCAGCGCGGACGGCTATGTCCTGTCGAACTTCCATGTGGCCGGCACAAGCACCAAGTGGGCCGTCCAAACCTCCGACGGCAAGAGCCGGATCGCCGAACTGATCGGCGTGGAGCCTTTCGGCGATCTTGCGCTCCTGAAGATCATGGATGCCGCCGGCCTGCCTTTCGCCGAGCTCGGCGATTCTGATGCGCTCCGAATCGGACAGGCGGTGGTGGCGGTCGGAAACCCGTTCGTACTGGGTTCGCTTGATAAGAACCCTACCGTCACGCTCGGGATCATAAGCGCAATCCATACGTTCCAGGACGAATACTCGGACGCGATCCAGACGGATGCGCGCATCAACCCCGGTAACTCCGGCGGGCCGCTCTTCACGCTGGACGGCAAGCTCGTCGGCATCAACGGCAAGATCGCCACACGGTTCGGAACGCGACACAACACCGGGATCGGCTACGCGATCCCTTCGAACCAGATCGCGCGGTTCCTGCCGGGCCTGAAAGAGGGCGGGGTCGTCCCGCGCGCGACGATCCTCGGGCTTCAGTTCGATTCACACCAACAGCCTGGGGCCGGCGTCCGCCTTGCCGGTGTCGATCCCGATACGACCGCCTTGAAAATCTGCCTGGAACAGGGGGATGTGATCGAATCGATCTCCGGGACGCAAACGCCTTCGCTCCCGCGTTTCTTCGGCGTGCTGTGGGGCTTTCCCGGCGGGGTCGAAGCGGAGCTTGGAGTTGTCTCCAGCAACGGCGAGCGTCGGAGCATCAAGTTGACGCTTGACAAACGCGAGATACCCAAGGAGCTGACCTATATGTTCGACACGTGGGTCGGCCTTGAGCTATACACGCCGCGAGACCGCGAAGGCGCGGGCGTGCGCGGTGTCTCTTCAAAGGGGCCGGCCGAGGCCGCCGGTATCAAGGATGGCGATATCATCCTGGCGTTCGACGGCACGAAGGTCGTCTCGCACAAGCAGTTCATCGAGCTGAAGAACAAGAAGAGACCCGGAACGCAGGTGAAGATCGAACTCGAACGCGAAGGCAAGAAGGTCGAAGTCGTTCTGACGCTCCAGCGCCGACGGCGCTAGCCCGGTTTATTCATGAAATTCGATTCGCTGTCATGCCGGCCTTGCCTGACACGCCTTATGGCACTCAAAAGCAGCGTCGACACGACAACGCATCCGAATAATACGCCGATGTACCTCGCCCACACCACCGCGCGTGCCCCGAGATCAGCCCAGGCGCCGGCAAGATACACTGCGCACGACACCACGATTCCCATCGGGTACTCCGCCGGTACCCCGAACACCCAGTGCCGGAACCACCACACCTCCGACTTCTTGAACCGCTTTACGCCGAAATGGGGATTCCAGAGGAACCACATCGCATCCCAGGCAACAATCATGGAGAAGTAGCAGGCAAGC
>JAVHLO010000067.1 GCA_031082105.1 Planctomycetota bacterium | reverse complement strand
GGTTCAGAATCTCCTTGTCCGAGGGTAGAGGAGATGCCGAAACAAGTTCGGCATGACAGGAATGGTTTTTTTCAGCGGAATCTAGTGAATGTGCGCGGCCCCGCAGGCGCCCCGGCGGATTTCGGATTGATGGGCTGAAGTCTGCAATCCGAAATCCCAAATCCGCAATCCGAAATCGTCCTCACCGCTCGCGACTCATCGGCGGCATTGCGAACTCCACCTTCTCTATCCCGCGCCCGGTGCACATATCGAGGATCCGCACGACCTCGGAGAAAGGGACGTTCGGGTCCGCGTCGACGATGACCGGTACGGGCCTGTCGTTGAACACCGGGCACCGTTGATGCTTTGCGACGATGGCCTCCTCAAGCCTGTTCAGATCGGTGAAGCGCGATTGGTCGAATCTCCACGAAGTCCTGCCCGACTGTTCGTCGTAGGAGATGTTGACGCGCATGTCCGGCATGAGCACGACCCTGATGTCGCGATCATCTCCCCTGTCCTTGGGTAGATACGACTGCAGCTTCCCCTCCATCGTCCTGAAGCGGATCGTGCACATGAAGAAGATGAGCAGTTGGAAGATGACATCGATCATCGGCGTCATGTTGAGCTGCGGCAGCGAGCCGAGTTCGCTCTCCGGCTTCTTTGCATGCTTTCCCATGGCTCACCTCATAGAAAGTCAAAGCTGCGGCTTTGACACTCCAAAGATTCTCGTGGCAAGTCCCCCTTAGCAAAGGGGGATTCAGGGGGTTGTCGGTTCGCCGCTGGAATCCAAGGTCAAAGCTGCGGCTTTGACGCTCCAAACACGCTCCGGGCTTGGCATGTTAAACGGCGGGCTAGGAGGAAGGTTCACGGTTCCGCAGGTCGTAGGTGGCGGGCCGTCTGTCGGCGAAGACGGAATTCCGAGGCGTGATCTGCTTGTCACGCGCGGCGCGCGGGTCGATCTCGGCCACGGCTGCGCATTCCGCGTCCACTGACGCGGCGAGGATCCGGCGACCGGACGGGTCTGTTAGCTGACTGCCGCCGGTGAAGGTACATACCATGCTGCGCCTTCGCTCGGTGCCGATCCTGTTGGCCGTGATCGTGAAGACGCGGTTCTCGATCGACCTCGTTATCATCGCGTCCTGGCAGAAGGGCAGGACAAGGTTGGACGGATGGCAGATGATGTCCGCGCCGGCCAGCGCCAGCGTTCGGGCGGCCTCGGGGAAGAGCCAATCGAAGCAGATCATCAGGCCGATCTTCGCGATTCCGATGTCGAACACCCGCAACCGCGCCTCGCCCGCGTCGAACCAGTCCTTCTCCCGCATGAAGAGGTGGATCTTCCGGTAGACGCCGATCAGCCCTTCGGGGCCGACCAGCACAGCGGAATTGTACACCCGCGGGAAGGCATTCGCATCATCCCACCCGGTGCGTCGTGATCGAGTGCCGTGCGTGAGCGTGCGCGCGCGGTTTCTCCTGCAGGCGCGTGGCGGAGATTCTTCCACGGGCCGGTCCTCACGCTCCGCAATCCCCGCGACCACACGCGTGCCGGTCTCGCGGGAATAAGCCGCCAGGGATTCCAGGGTGGGACTGTGCGAGAGCGGCTCCGCAAGCGCGAGCGCGCGCATGCGCGAGCCGAGCAGATAGCCGGTGTTGAAGAGCTCGGGGAAGACGAGCAGGTCGGCCCTGACCCTGCGCGCCCGTCGAATCGCGGAGGCCACGTTCTGCCGTGTCTTGCCAAGGATGGGACTGGTTTGTATGAAGCCTACTTTCACCGCGGGCCTGCCTCGAAGGAGACTCCATTTCTCATTTGTCATTGGTCATTGATCACTTGTCATTGAGGCGACTGTCCGCCCGTGAAGACCCGTGGGCAGAGAGCCATTCCCGCAAATGAAAGATGGGAAATGTCCAATGACAAATGAGAAACGACCAATGTTCGACAGCAGAATGCAGGTTACATCTCCGCCTTCACCCAATCGATCTTTGCGAGGTCGTTGACGCCGAGTCCGTACCCGGCTGCGGTTGCGAGCCACTTGGGATTCCGGCGCGACTGCGCGATCGGTTCCAGCCGGCATTCCTTGCGACGCTCCTCGATGATGGCAAAGCCGACGGCATCAAGCGCGACCGGGTCCGTTGCCACCAGGATGGACTGCGGCTCCCAGATTCCCTTGGGCCTGTTGCCGGCCGGCCCGCCGTCGCAGCAGGCCTTGAAACAGTCACACACGATGAGCCGCGTCTTCTTCGCTATCGGCTCGGCCTTGTTCAGATCGGCGATGAACGGGTTGCAGTTTCCGCCGTGCAGCGCACCCGGCTGATCGACGGAACCGTAGTGGTTCTTGAGCGCAGCGGTCATGCCCGCGCCGCCGTGGTCCTTGAGTATCGGGAGGTTCACCAGCGCGGTGATCTCGTCGGCGAGGATCCTGCTCAACTTGACCTTGGCGGAGCCGACCTGTATCTCCACCTCATAGCCGTGGCCTTCGCTGTCGGTGCCGAAACAGCGGAAACCCTTGCCGCTGGAGTTCAAGGTGAATCCCGCCTTCTTGAGTTCGCGGTCGTGTCTGTCCCAGACCATGATCTTCTCGGCGGCAACACCGGCCGAGGCGATCCCTTCGCAGACCGCCTTTGTCAGTTCGACCGACGAGGAGAGCTTGTGGCCGGCTATGGTGTTCACCTTGACGCCCACGACGTCTTCTTTCTTGAACAGCGACTGCCAGACCTCGTCGACCTTCTTTTTGTCCGTCAACCGGCAGAGCGCTTCGGCGAGCATGCGGCGCGTCTTTTCCGGGTCCTCTTTTCCGTCCTTGAAGACGCCCTTGCACGTGACCTGCACGACGCGTGTCGTGCTGCCCGAAGACCCCTTATCATCGGCGAACGTCGGCTGCATCCCGGAAAGCCCGACCGCCGCCGCAGCGACCGCAGCGCCCTTGAGGAATTCCCGGCGTGTTGCTTTGCGTGAAGCCATAGTGTTCTCCCACTCCGAACGGACGCGATGAACCAGGAGCCTATCCCAAAAGGCGGGTAGCCGCCCCGCTTCGGCGGGGCGCAGAACGAACCCGTGAAGGGTGCGGCTACGTGCTCTAGCCCGCATTACTCACGAACGCGGCGACATGCTGCTCGAGTTCGTAGTGACGCCGTAAGGCGTTGTCCAATCGCGCGCCTGACGGCGCCACTACAGACTGTCGGCCTTCGCCGAAGGTCCGTGAATAATGCGGGCTAGGATAGGCTCCAAGTACCGATGGCGGGATGATAACAGTTCGCGGCCGGTTTTTCAAGGATTCCGACGCGGTCGCGCGGAGACTCTGGAACAAGTCCGGAACGGCGCGACCTGCCGGTTCCTGTTGCTGCTTTGCGCGTAGTCAATCCTGGCCCGGTCCATTCATCCTCAAGAATGCGTGAAGGCACAGTCCCGAAACGAGTTTCCACGATTCGCTCAAGCCGCGCCTCCGTATCGCCGCGCCACTGCATCTCTGTGTCTCCACGTCCCCTGTCCCGCGTCTTCACGACTCCGACAGCAACGCGATCTCATCGATCGTCCGATCACGCATGTACAGCGCGCCCGCCACGCACTTTTGCGCGCAGATCGAGCAGCCGATACATTTCGCGGGGTCGGTCTCCGGGGTCTTCTCCCTGTCCAGACTGATCGCCATGTACGGGCACCGCGTGCAGTTGCCGCAGTGAACGCAGAGCTTCTCATCCACCGCCGATATCTTCTTGAGCGACGGCAGCTCCATGAACGGCACGATGGGGCCGGGCGCGCGGCTCGCGCATCCGACCAGTTCGTCCACAGATCGAAAACCCCGCTCTTCCATCAACCAGCTCAAACCCGAGCAGAGCTCCTCGATAATGCCGTAGCCATATTTCATCACAATCGTGCAGAACTGGACCGTTCTTGCGCCGAGCGCGAGGAAGTCAGCGGCGCCCTTGTAGTCCATCACGCCGCCGTTCCCGGAGACGACAACGCCCAGCCGCGACACATTCGCAAGCGTGAGAAAGCTTATCGGCAACACGCCCTCGCCGCTCATGCCGACGACGACGCCCCGTTCCCATGAAAGGTGGAAGTCGGAAGTCGGAACGCGGAAGTCGGAACTCCCAAGTGCGAACTGCGAACTGCCGGGTCGGCAGCTGGAGCTGCCTCCTACAGCGTCACGCGCCGCTTTCTGCCTGTCGCGGCGCTGATCCGCGGTTTCCGGGGCTCCGTGTCCCCGCGTCTCCGCGTCCCCGTGTCGCCGTGTCCCATGTCCCGTGTCCCGTGACCCCCTGCCATCGGCCGCTCGCCCACGCTCGCGGCTCGGATTCCTGAATGCGAGCGCGGGAAATGTGTTTGCCAGGGTCACACCGGCCTTCTTGTGCGGGTATCTTGCGAACACCTCCTTGATCGCGGCGATGATCGGGAAGATCGAAGTCACAGCCGCCGTGAGCTTGAAGAGGCTCGGCACGTCGGAGTTCGACGCTTCCATGACCCAGCCGATGATCTTCGCGGTCAATTCCGGGTCCTGCGACACGATATCGCCCTTCGTGCCGTCGCCGCCCTGCGGGCAGGAGAGGCTGTACTCGATCCCCATCGCGCCGGCGGATTCCAGTTTCTTCGTGTTGGACTGCCACACACGCATGTCCGCGTCGTCGTTGCCCGAGACCGGCCCACCCGTGGAAGCAATCGTGAGGCGATCGGGGAATTCCTTTACAAGTCTGTCCACTTCGCGGCAGACGCGGTCGAGCGAGTGGCCGGATACGTTGTCACAGTTGCCGTACGTGGAAGGCGTGAGCGCGAACATGTACTCCGACGGGATGTGGATGGGCAGATTGTCGAACGCCGTCTTCATCACGCCGCCGGCCCAACCGGCCTCGTAGGCCTTTCGCATCTGATCGTAGCCGTCGCTGGGCGGCGCGGCCGAGAGGAGAAACGGCGACGGGATCTTTCTACCGAAGAAATCCGCATCGATGGGGACCGGGAGCATGCGCCGTCCGGCGAGGACGACCCTGCTCTTCGTTGCTTTTTCCGGCAGGTTTCCCCCCTCACCCTGCCCTCTCCCCCCTGCCGGGGGGAGAAGGGAAACGCCTCCCGATCCTTTGCCGAGGGAGATGGTCGGCGCGGAGGTTCCCCTGATAAAGGAATCGACCGAGAGCGCCGCATTCTTCCCCGCCGCGACCGCCTCCACGACCGTGGTCGGTCCGTTCACAAGGTCGCCAACGTAGAAGACGCCCTCCAGCTTCTCGACAGGCGTCGAGCCGCGCGAGCCGATGGCGACGATGACGCAGTCCACATCCCGCCATGTCTGCCCGGTTCCCGGCAATGGCGTCATGTTCCGAGGGTGAAATTTCATCCCTTTCTTGAGGGCGACCTTGCACAGCCTCAGGCTCAGGGGCCGGATCCCGGACCGCGGATTGCCGGCCCGCGAGCCGCCGTGGCCGCGCCCGCGCGCCGAGATCGAAACGACCGACGTCCGGCCGCTGACGTGAATCCCGTGTTTGAGCAGGTCACCGAACTCGACGGCTGTGAGCGGCATCTCGCCGAGTCTCTCAAGCGCAAAGAGCTCGACATGCGCGGCACCGTGCTCGCAGGCCGTCACTGCACAGTCGACGGCCACCGCGCCGCCGCCGATGATGCCGACCCGTTTGTTTTTGACGTTGAACCTGTCCGGCTCCCCAAGATAGTCAGTCCACGCAACCGCAAGCTCCTGGCCGCGTATGGCCGGTCTCAAAGGCGAGTCGAGCCCGGCGGCCACGACGACCGCGTCGTACCTCCCGCGCAGCAAACCCGCATCCGCGACCCTATTCGTCCTGAGATTGATGTGGCCGAGCGATCCAATGAACTTCAGGTCATCGCGGACCGCCTTGTCTGCCAGCCTCGACCGCGGGATGAGGTTCGTCATGCCGCCCGGCTTCTTCCTCGAATCGAAGACATCCACCGCGTAGCCGAGCCGGGCAAGGACTGCCGCGGCGCCGAGACCCGCGGGGCCTGCGCCTATGATGGCGACCTTCTTTCCGCCAGATGTCGAACCGGCGAAAAGCGAATTGCCCGGCCCGGACACTGCGCCCTCGTTATCCCGCCGCCCCTGTCCGGGCAGCGTCCCCGCCGCGTGTGCCCTCCGCACGATCGCGGCCTGCACCGCCGGGATATTGACGGGCCTGTCGATCCCCGCGCGGACGCACGCCTTCATGCAGAACCTGTCGGGGCAGACGATCCCGCAGACGCCGCCGAGCGGATTATTGCCCAGGATGAGCGCCGCTGCGCGCTTGAAATCGCGCAGTGCGCCATTCCTGGCAGCCATCATGAAATCCGCGGGCGAGCAGTCGCACGGGCATGCCTCCCTGCACGGTTTCTCCGCGCAGTACTCGCACCGCTCGATCTCCGCCTTCAACCGGGCATCGGTGAGTGTTGCGGTGCCGCCTGTCGATACGCCGACCGCACCGCGCGTGGTGATGGCGTCTGACTTCTTACCGGACCGTTTCGAGTGTCTTTTCTGCATGTTGATTGTTCTCGAATCACCGCGAACCGCGGACTGCCCGTGCCGGCGCATCTCCGGCCACACAAGCATCCGCCAGAAACCTCCTGAGCAGGCTCCCCGTCACGAATCGCCTGTAGGCGGAGGTGGACCGGACATCATCAATCGGAGCGATGGACAGGCGGAGCTCCTCCGCCGCGCAGTCGACCAGCGATTCGGTGACCCGCTTCCCGCGCAGAAAGTCCTCGACTGCGCGAAGCCGCAGGGGGATCGGCGCCACGCTGCCCGCAGCCAGGCCTGCGACCGAAATGACTTCATCCACGATCTCGATCCTGCCCGCCAGCGACACCTTTGCGATTGACTGCGCCTTGCGCGTGCCGAGCTTGTAGTATCGCGCAAAGCTGCTCCGCGAAGGTACGGGGATCACGACCGAGAAGAGCACCTCGTCCTTTCGGAGATCAGTCGTCTTGTAGCCGGTGTAGAACCTGTCTATGGGCACGTCTCTACCTGCGAATATTCTTTGCGCGTCGCCTCGAACCTTGCCACGGCTCTTCCTTGCGGAACGTGCGAGAACGCTCTCCATCGGAATACTCGAAGGGGATGTGGAGACCGGTTTCGCAGGAGAGGTTGGCATCGCGCCAAAGGAGACGAGTCTCACGAGCGCGTTATAGACGATGAGCGGCGGGACCAGGTCCGCGGCCGGGCTGGCGTTGACGATATTCCCTCCGATGGTTCCCATGTTTCGGACGGCGGGCGAGCCGACGGACAGCGCCGCCTCCGCAAGGGCGGGGAGGAATCGCCGGATGATCGAGTTCGAGGCTATCCTGCTGTGAGTCGCGGTTGCGCCGATCTCGATCGTCCTGTTGCCGCGGACGGAGATGAAATCGAGCTCCCTGACCCCGCCCAACAGGATCAGGTGTTCGGGCCTGCGCCCGCCGGAGTGCCAGCCTGCGAGCAGGTCCGTGCCGCCGGCGAGCAACGCCGCGTCCGGGTTCGCCGCCCTCGCGGTCAGAAGCTCTTCAATCGCTGTCGGCGTGATGATCTTCATTCAAAGCCCTGCACAGTCCCCCGCTCCTCACCACCTTGCATTTCCTCTATTTGTTCGCGCCTTGACTTTTCCGATCTTCGGTTCACGCGTCTTCAGGCTCTCGACCGCCTCGAATATCATCTGGTATCCCGTGCACCTGCAGAGGTTGCCGGCAAGCGCCGTCTTGACGTCCTGTCTATTGGGGGCCCTGTTGCGCGACAGGAGCGCGAACGCGGCCACGACCATGCCGGGCGTGCAGAAGCCGCACTGGACCGCGCCCTTCGCAACAAACGCGCTCTGGATTCTCCTGCCAAGCGCCGTGCGTCCGATCCCTTCGATGGTGAGTATTCTCGTGTTGTCCGGAAGCGCGGCTGCGAGGACGAGGCACGAGAGCTTGAGCGTGCCGCCCACGAGCACGCTGCACGCGCCGCATTCGCCCTCGCCGCAGCCTTCCTTCGTCCCCGTGAGCCGCAACGTGCCTCTCAGAACATCGAGAAGGCGTTTCTCCGGCGAGAAAGCGGCCTCGCACCGCCTGCCGTTTATTGTCCAAACTCTCGTGATCATGTTGTCTCTTCCACTCTCCTGCGTGGGATGGGCTCCGATTCCGTCTCCGCGCCCCCGAGCATTGCAGGTCTTCGTGACGGTCTCTCGAATATCTTCTCCGGCGTCAATGGAAGCGAGTTTATCTCGACATCGAGCGCGTTCAGAACGGCGTTCCGGAGCGCGGGCGCGACGCCGTCATGCGGTAGCTCGCCAATCCCCTTCGCGCCGCATGGGCCACGCGAATACGGGATCTCCAGCACCTGAAGGCGAATCTCCGGCACATCGGCCGCGGTCGGGATCACGTAGGTCTGGAGCCTGTTCTGAAGGAACCGGCCTTCTTTCAACTCCATGCTCTCCAGAAGCCCGTATCCGAGCGCCTGGATCGAGCCGCCTTCGAGCTGGCCCTGCACGCCGAGCGGGTTGAGCGCCTTGCCGATCTCGTACGCGAGCCACAGCCTGAGCGGGCTCACCTCGCACGTGGCCATGTCCACCTCGACCTCGACCGCCGTCGCGCCCCACGAGTAGGCGGGGTAGGCCGCCCCCGTGAACGTCGCATCATCCCAGTCCAGGCCGGGCGGCAGGTCGTACTGCTTCTCGATGACGAGCGGCCTGCGGCCGCATACGAGGCGAGAGGCTTCTTTCCATGAAATCGGTTTTCTCGAACCCGGAGGCAGGAATCCCTCGCCTTTCCTCGACAAGCCGGATCCACCCTCTCCTCCCTTTGTCGAAGGGGTGGGACCAGGCAGACCCGCGATGGTCGCGTGCATTCGCCTGAGCAGTTCAGCCGAACAGAGTTCAAGAATCCGCCCAACGACCATCGTCGAGCGCGACGCCACGGTGGGACCGGAGTTCGGGACGACCGACGTGTCAGGCAGCCTGCACTTCACGCGCGCGGTACCTATGCCCAGGAACTGCGCGGCAAGCTGGATAAGGACGGTCTGGAGTCCCTGCCCCATCTCGGTGGTGGCCGTGAGTATCTCGACCTCGCCCGACGGCATGAGCTTCAGCGCCGCGCGCGATTTGAGCACGAGTTCGCCGCTGCCGGTGAACGTGGCGCCGTGGAGCGAGCATGAGAGCCCGATCCCGCGCCGTTTGCCGGCGTCGGTGACGAGCGGCTTGACGGCCGGCCGAACGGCAAGCGCCGTTGAACCGGCCCTGGCCGCCGGCGACCGGCCACAGCCGCAGGCAGCCGCGACGGCCTCCAGACACGCCGACGCGCCGACGCTCTCCGTCAGCACCTGGCCCGTCGCCATCGCGTCGCCGGGCCGCAGTATGTTCTGTTTTCGCACATCGAGCGGCGACATGCCGAGCCTGCGGGCGATCGTGTCGACGTGCGACTCGACCGCAAAGATGGTCTGCGGGACGCCGAACCCCCTGAACGCGCCGGACGGCGGGGCATTCGACTTCACGGCCTTCGCGGTCTGCCTCACATTCGGGATGCTGTAAACCCCGCAGGCGTGCAGGAGCCCTCTTGCCAGGACTACAGAAGAGAGCGTCGCGTAGGCGCCCGCGTCGAAGAGAATCTCCGACTCGAGCGCGACAATCCGCCCGTCCCGCCTGACGCCCGCCTTGTGCCTTATCCAGGAGGGATGTCGTTTGGTCGTAAAGGAGATATCCTCCTGCCTGTCATAGACGATTCGCACTGGCCGGCCGCTCTTGACGGCAAGAAGCGCGGCGTGTGCGGCCAGCAGGCTCGGGAAATCCTCCTTGCCGCCGAACGCGCCGCCCGTCGGCGCCTGCTCCACAACGACCTTCTCGTCCGGCATGCCGAGAACGCGCGCCACGGCCGGCCTCACGTAGTAAGGACACTGGAGCGAGCCGATGATGCGGACCGAGCCGTCCCTGTGCGGGATCGCGATTACTCCCTGCGTCTCGAGATAGGCATGCTCCTGGAAGCCGGTCCGGTATTCGGATTCAACCATCAGGTCGGAGTTTTTGAACGCCGCTTCCACATCGCCCTTCACTATCGAGGGCTCGTAGAAGAATACAAGCGGTTCGGGTACGGAATGCGGGGGTCGGGACCCGGAGACAGGGACTTCAGCGCGTCGGCGGGCAGAGCCGTCTTCGACGGCGCTCCCATGCGGGCCGTAATTGGAGGAATGATGCGCGGCCTTGTATCTTCTGACGATCTCCTCGATGCCCAACAGCGGCTCTTTTTTTTCCACTTCCACCATGACGTTCGCCGCCGCCGCTTTCGCGGTCTCGGCCGTCCCGGCGCAGACAAGGGCGAGCGGCTCGCCGAGGTACTTTATGTCCCGGGCGGCAAGGCACGGCATGTCGTCCTGGATGACGTGGATCGCGTTCAGGCCGGGGATATCGGCGGGCGTCACTGTGGTAACCGCGGTCCAGTCGAAGTTGCGGGAGAAGGTCAGTCTCTTGAGGACGCCGCAGGCGACCGGCGCGCGGACCGTCGCGCCAAACAGCATCCCTTTCACCTTGAGGTCGGCGACGTATCTCGTGGCGCCGGTCACCTTCTCATGGCCGTCAACGCGTCTCATGCTCTCGCCGACGTTCATGCAAGGCTCCCGTCCCACAATCCCGTGGGATCATGTCTCCATGCCGGCAGGAGGCCTATCTATAGCAGCCGCGTGTGGCCTCCGCAACCGGCGCGCAGCCTGCCTGGGCGGCCGCGTCCTCCTTGAAACCGAGCTTCTTCGCCCAGGCCGCGATCGCCTCGCGGCTCTTCGCCGGGTTCCCAAGCGTGTAGCACTCGATGGGGATCGGCAGCGGAACCCAGGCAGGGATCGGCTCGACGTACTCGCGCCGGTAGTCGGGGTTCTGCATCCTGCACTCCTTCCGCTGGCAGGCGTACTCGGAGTGCGAAATCATCTTCATCCAGATCGCATCGAGCGGCATCTTGCGCACGTTGCCGAACGTGATGGGGTTGAAGTCACACGGGTTGATATCGCCGAAGGCCGTCATGTAGAACTGGGTATGCGCGCCGAAACAGCCGCCACCGGCGGGCGAGTTCACGAACGCCTGCGCCACGACGCCCATCGGGTGGCTCGAATTGTGATACCGCATCGCGAGCGCGACGACGTCCTTCTTCTCCTCCGGCGTGAGCACGAGCTCGGTCTTGTTGAGAAAGTTCCCCGACGGGATGGTGTCGAAGATGGTGACCTCGTGGAACCCTTCGCGCTGGCCGAGCTTGAGCAATTCCTCAAGCGCTCCACTCCGCAGCGAATCTCTGCCGGCGTAGGTCGAGATGCCGGTGAGTATCCCGGCCTTCCTTGCGCGTGCGGCGCCTTCGAGGGCCGACTTGTAGCAACCCGGGATCGCGCGCCATTCGTCGTGTTTCGCGGGGTCCAGGTGGTCTATAGATATGTTGAGCGTCGAAAGCCCCGCGTCCGCGAGCTTCTTCACGTTATCCTCGGTGAGACCGAGGCCGTTTGTGAAGATCATAACCATCGCCTGCGACTTGTCCACGTGGGCGATGAGCTCGAAGATATCGGGCCGGACGAGCGGTTCGCCGCCCGTGAAAATCACGAGGCTGGCCCCGAGCCCGAGCGACTGGTCGACCACCCTCTTCAGCTCGTCCGTGGAAAGGTGTTTTCCTCCAACGGCGGCGAAGCGGCTGGCGCTGCAATGGACGCACCTGCACTGGCAGGCGGTGGTGATCGCGAGGTTCACCGTCCCCGGCAGCACGGGCACGCGCAGCGCCATCTGTTTTATTTTTCGGAATATATGACGGAACCCGGGCTCGCTGGGCTGGGGCGGCGTGTAGAGATTGTAGACCAGCATGCCGTCCTTTCTGGCGATGACCTTGAGCGAGTTGAGCCGCGCAAAGAACATGTCCACCAGCGGCTGCACGAGCCCGCCCAGCGATCCGGTCGCCTTCGCGACTATCTTGTTTCCCTCGATTTTGGTCTCGACGGCAAGCTGTTCAAAG
>JAVHLO010000679.1 GCA_031082105.1 Planctomycetota bacterium | reverse complement strand
AGGGCGGGGAACTTCACCGTCTCGCCGGCAGGCCGTCTCGTCACCGCCGACATGAAATACGAGGTCGTCAACTCGGAGGGCGGCGTCTTCGCAATAACAAGCCCGCAGGAAGTGACAATCGCCCCCGACGGCGAGGTATCCCAACGCGGCGAAGTGATCGGCAGGCTCAGCATCGTCTCCTTCGCCCGGCCGGACGGCACGTACGGGCTCAGGAAGGTCGGCGACAACGTATTAGAGGACCTCGGCCAGGCCGGACGCCAGGCCGCGCAGGTCCGCGTTCAGCAAGGCGCGCTCGAGATGTCGAACGTCAACCCCGTCGTCGAAATGAGCAAGATGATCATGGCCCTCCGCGCATACGAGGCGAATATCCAGCTGATGAAGAGTCACGACAGCATCCTCGACCGGACCGTCAACGATATCGGAAGACCGGTCTAGGCGTAGATATGTTGAACAAACCGCAGAGACACGGAGAGCACGGAGACGCCGGACAGGTCGTTCCTGAGCTGGTCTCTCTATGTCCTCTGTGTCTCTGTGGTTAAACGGAACCTGCTTTGTGAGACAGTTTAGGAGAATGCACGATGGCTATAAGGGCGCTTTCGACCGCCGCCTCGGGAATGACCGCGATGCAGACCAAGATGGACGTCGTGGCCAACAACCTGGCGAACGTGAACACATCCGGCTACAAGCGCGTGCGGGCGAGCTTCGAAGACCTGCTCTACCAGCAAATACGCCATCCGGGCTTCGCCGCCATCGAGGGGACGAAGATCCCGACCGGGATCCAGATCGGCGTCGGGACCAAGGTCGTTTCGACGGAGAAGATCCACGCGCAGGGCGAGCTCGAATACACGGAGCGCGACCTCGATATCGCCATCGAGGGCGACGGCTTCTTCGTCGTCGAGATCCAGGGCGGGCAGATGGCGTACACGCGCGCGGGCGATTTCAAGCGCGACCTCGAAGGGAACATACTGACCGCCGACGGCTACCGCCTCTCGCCAGCCATGCAGATTCCCACTAACGTCACGCGCATCGCGGTATCACCCGACGGGATCGTCGAGGGGCTCGATCCGAACAACCCCTCGACGCCCGTTAACATCGGCCAGATTACGATCGCCCGTTTCCCAAACGCCGCGGGGCTCATGTCGGTCGGCGACAACCTCTACGTGGAAAGCGCGGCCTCCGGCGCGCCGTCCGTCGGCAACCCGGGCGTCGAGTCGCGCGGGATACTGCGCAACCAGTTCCTCGAGACGTCCAACGTCCAGGTCGTGCGCGAACTCGTGGACATGATCACCACGCAGCGTGCGTTCGAGATAAACAGCAAGTCTATCCAGACCGCGGACGAGATGCTTCAGACGGTCAACAACATAAGGAGATAGTCTAGAACCGCCCGGCGGCCGCGTGCCCCGGCGGAGAGCGGTTTTCGCCGTCTTCGGCGGATTTTTCCGCCGGAGACGCCGGGTGCGCGCGCGATCGCAGCCCGGCCGCGGCAAGACCCGTCGCATGCCGCAGGGAAAAAGGGCCTCTCCGCCGGATCGAGAATTCGTCCCGGCCGTGGCACGCGGATTGCTCTTGAGACAGGATGTGGCGGACTCTTCATGGAGGAAAGACGCATGATATGGAAGTCATGGAACAACGTTGAGCGTCTCGTTCGCGAGTGTCTCTCAAGCAACAGGGAGCGTCAC
>JAVHLO010000678.1 GCA_031082105.1 Planctomycetota bacterium | reverse complement strand
CACGCAGGACAGATAGAAACCCTCCATCCTTCCGCTGGAGCGGATGAGGAGAAAGCCCAGGACCATGGACGAGAGAATTGTATACAACACCAAGCCGATTATGAACCAGACTGCAGCCATCGTCCCCCTGCGGAAGACCGTCGACAGGTACAGCGTTGTGGCGCCGCAGAAGAAGCCGAACGTGAGTATCGCCGCCAGCCCCTTGCTGACCTCCTCCAGGTCCACACCACCAAGCATCATCGTGACTACGAAGACCGGAGACATCAGCAGGAGCATGTGCAGGAAGTAGAGATACTGGACAAAGAACTTGCCCGTCACGATCTGCCGGTTCGTGAGCGGCGTCGCGAAGAGCAGGTCGAGCGTCTTCCGCTCCACCTCGCGCGCGATCAGGCCGGTGGTCAAGGCGGGCAACAACAGGAATGTGAGTATCGCCGTGATGATGTAGAAGGCGACGAACAGCTCCCGGCCGACCATGGAGGCGGCGACTGGCGACATCGCCTCCGCGCGGCTGCCCCAGGCGATCCACGCCACGATCGCCGTCAAGGCGACGAGTACTCCACGCCGCGCGTAGTGACCGAACGCGCTCGCGCTCTTGCGCATCTCGTGGACGAGCAGCGGGCTAGACAATATTCCGCTCACAGCCATACCATTTCGCAAAAGAGATCCGTCCTCCTGACCCGGGCTTCATCCTCAGTGCCGCTGTGCGCGTCAACATGGACACAGAGATCACAGAGAAGCACTAACTTTGTGAACAATGCAGGCTACCGGCTCCTGTGCTCCGCCCATCATCGAACGTCGTCCTCTGTGGTCTCTGTGTCTCTGTGGTGTTCCCAGCCGTACCTATGCAGCTCGCGTCGATTCGTGCCATTCGTGGCCATGAAAGGGCGGAATCGTGGCTGCGGCGCGAAAACCCCGTTACTTGTCCTTGTTCAGCCGCCACCACTCGATCCATTTTCCCTTGTCAGCGGACCCGTACGGTTGTTCGGTGATCAGGCGCAGCACCTCCGCCGCCCACAGTTTCCGCCCCGGGTCGTCAAGCTGCACGATGAGCCCCGGCACGGCCGGCTTGCCGATCGTCTTGAGCGCGTCAACCACGGCCTGGCCCACCGGCGTGACCTTATGATCGCGGTCGAGATAGCCCGCGAGCACCGCGGCCGACTTTTCCGTGCCTATTTCAGTGAGCAGCCTGATCGCGTCGCCGCGCCTGCTGTCGGATTTCATCAAGACCGCCACGTGCGGCACCGAAAGATCGCCCAGCGACCGGAGCGCGCCCGCCGCGGAGAGGCTGACCATCGGCCGGTTGCAGTTCAAGAACTTCGCCAGCGTCGCAGCCGAGTCCGCGCCGCCCAGCCGTTCGAGTATGCTCACCCCGTCAAGGAGCATCTCGTCGCTCGACGATTTCGAATCGACGAGCATCCCGAGTTCGCCGGCGACGTCGCGCGCCTTGAAGTTGGGAAGCGCGTCACGGATCGCTTCGTAGACCGGCGTGCCCTTTTTCTCGCTCGGCCAGCGACGGACGAGCGCGTCGCAGGCGGGTTCCGTCCCCATCGTGAGGAGCCCCTGGACGGCAGCCAGCCGCGCGGCCTCGTCCGCACTCTTGAGATCCGGAAGATAGTCTTTCACGGTCTTCTTGATCGACGGCGCAGGCTCTTTCGCGGTCTCGACCTCGAGCTCGACGCCGGCGCCAAGCTCGAGGTCG
>JAVHLO010000677.1 GCA_031082105.1 Planctomycetota bacterium | reverse complement strand
CTCGCGGAAGAGCTGAGGTGTCTCCACGCAATGGGCGCGCCCCCATTGCAGTGTCTCCGGAGCGCGACTACCATCCCGGCGATGGCGACAGGAATGCAGAACGTGAAAGGTAGCATAGAACCCGGAAAGGTCGCCGACATCGTTGCACTCTGGAAGAACCCTTTGGAGGACGACACGGCGTATAGGAGCATAGCTCTTGTTGTGAGGAATGGCAAGATTGAGTTCAATTGTCTGTCTGGCAAGCGGCATAGGCATGCTCACAGCAGACTTCGGACGGAGTGTGTCCCACCCGAGACCAGAAGGTGAATCTCGAATATCTGTTCTCAGAGTACTTCGACATCGTCGCGGACGCCTCGACCGCTTCGCGCCGTTTGGCCGCAGCGTTTGTGGCCTTCAATTTTTCTTGGTTGCGAGCCACCAAGCTACTCGCCAACCACCGTTGCAGGATCTTTGTCGAGTTGTAGACGGCGGACGAAAAGTATTTGGGGTCTTCTTTTCCTGAACTGGGATAGTACCAGTGCGCCACTTGGCGGTGTAGACAGGGCGGCCGAGAAGATTCGGGGCAACCGTGTCGGTGAGTCCGGTCTTGGTGTCGATGTGCCTGCGGAGTACACGGCCGCCGTCGGAAGGCTGGGCAGGCCTGCCTGCCGCGCCCGCTGCGCGGGCAGGGAGTGGCGTCTTCCCAGGAGAAACGACCGCACTCCGCTGCGGCTACGTGCCTTGCTACAAATGTTCGTGACATTTGAAGCTGCAGTGCTGATCCGCCCGCACGTACGCACTCACACCCGTACGCCCCGGTGGGCACAGGCGGGACGCCTGTGCTACAATGCCGGTACTTCCCGCCGGACGCGGCAACATTGTCCGCCGCCACGCAGCGCATCCTCATCAACGCAGTAGTCCCAGTATCCTCCCACTGACGCCGCAGCCTTGACGAGTCCGCCTCTGCAGCGCGCTCGAATTCTCCCGTCGACACTGGCACGCCGATTGCTTATCCTGCGAGGGGACACTCCCGCCGCCGTCGTGTCATCGGCGGGAACCGGTATGCGTGGTTTCGGAGAGGTGGTAATGGAAAGAGCCAAACTCGATGAGTCCTATAATATCGCCGCGCTCGAAGAGGAGCTCGAAATCTGTTGCGGGGCGATCGCGGACTCGGAAATACACCAGGACCTGATCAAGGCCAGCACAACGCTGGCCTCTTCCGCGAAATCGAAGGGCCGGGCAAATTGCCTCGGCCGGCTGGCCAAGACACTCAAGACGCTCGGACGGCGGATAAACTTCGTGCTGTCGTAGACGGAAACGAGTAGCGAGTAGTGAGCAGCGAGTAGCGAGCAGCAGGCTGCGGGCATGGCACACGAAGACCGGGAGAAATAGGAGACAACAGAATGATCTCTGGCATCTATGATGCGGCAGCGGGGGCGATAACCCAGGACGCGCGCGTTGACATGATCGCGAACAACCTGGCCAACCTGTCGACCCCCGGTTTCGCGCGCGACCAGATGGTCTTCCGCGCAAGGCTTGCAGAGGCACTCGAGGACGGACCCTACGCCTTCCACAACAACGTCCTCGACACGATGGGCGGCGGGCTCTTCATCGACAGGACATACTTCGACCCGACCCCCGGCCCGATCTCGTACACGGAACGGGTGCTCGACGTGGCCATGGAGGGGGAAGGGTACTTCGAGGTAACCGACGGCAACAAGGTCTACTACACGAGGG
>JAVHLO010000676.1 GCA_031082105.1 Planctomycetota bacterium | reverse complement strand
CGAAGAAGCTGCTGATCAAGATCAAGACGGACTTCAAAGGTCTGCCGGTCGCTGAAGAGGCCGCGAAACTGCTCAAGGATCTGGATAAGAAGCCGGAGTAGCCCGGGCCTCGTGAGTGCGCATGTGCGTTGCTTTCCCCCTCTCCCTTTGGGAGAGGGTCGGGGTGAGGGATGTCTGTCCGCCGCGTGCGTGCGGACATGCGTGAGTGCGTAACTATGTGCCTGAATGCGAGAGCACCCACGCCTGGACGCACGTAAGCAGGCACGTATGCACGCTTGCATGCACGTAGCACTTTCACTCACACGGCGGAGGCTGTTTTTCCTCGAACCCAGGTGGGGGAGCGGCAAGTAGTCTCCTTGCGCCGCCTTCATTCACGAAGGTTTGTAGTAAGGCACGTTGCCGCAGCGGAGTGCTGTCGATTCTCGATGGAAGACGCCACTCCGGCCATGCGGTCTGCATGGCTTACTACGAACTCGGCGCTCTCCAAGACCCTCTCGGAGACGGGTGAACGGCGCCGGCTAGCAGCCGCCGTCCATCCGGAACCCACCGCGCCCGGCCGATTTCCACTGCATCAGCGCGAGCTGCTCCCGCCGTTCGCGCGCGCTCTTCGGGACGTACACCTCCTTGCCCGTCAGCGGATTGATGCCGGTGTGGTACATGCAGGTCGAGAGCGTCATCGGCGTCGGCGTGAACGCCTGCGCCTGGCGCGGCGAAATCCCGCGCGCCTTCAGCCGGCTTGAAAGCTCGGCCATGTCACGCACGCTGCAGCCCGGATGGCCCGACATGTAGTACTCCACCTGGTACTGCTTCAATCCCAGCCGCAGGTTCGTCGCGGAGTATTCCTTCATAAACCGTTCGTAGATTTCGTACCCCGGCTTGTTCATCGCCGCCAGCACGCCGTCGACCGAATGCTCCGGCGCGAGCTTCATCTGGCCACCCACGTGATGACGGCAGACCTCCTCGATGAACCTGCCCGAGCTGTCCGCAAGGGCCAGGTCGAACCTTATCCCCGTCGCGGCAAACACGTGCCGCACACCCTTCACCCCTTTCAACGCCGCCAGCGCCTCGAGGTAGTCACGGTGGTCCGTGCGCAGGTTCCTGCACACGTTCGGCATGAGGCAGCTCGAGCGCCTGCACTTCGACCGCGCCGTCTGGTCCTTGCAGCCAAGCCCATACATGTTCGCGGTCGGTCCGCCGGCGTCGGTGATGATGCCGTGGAAGGAACCGCAGGCCGCGAGCCGCGACGCCTCGCGGACGAGCGACGCGACGGAGCGCGACACCACCACCTTCCCCTGGTGCGCGTGCAGCGCACAGAACGAGCAGCCGCCGAAACAGCCGCGGTGCGTCGTGATCGTCCCTGAAACGGTCTCAAAGCCGGGCACGCCACCCGCGGAGGCATACGCCGGATGCGGCGCGCGGCAATAGGGAAGCTCATAGTAGGAATCGAGCGTCTCGCCGGAGATCGGCAGCGGCGGCGGGAGCTGGACAACGTATTGGCCGGAACTCTTCTGCACCAACGTCCGCGCCGTCCACGGGTTCAACTCGCCCAGAAAAATACGCACGGCCTCGCAGAACTTGGGTCGGTCGACAGCGACTTCCTCGAACGACGGCGCCTCGACGCAGTCGGTGACGGAGGACAGGTCGCCACGCCGAACAACCGTGCCACGGACGTCGTCGATCGACTGCGCGTCCTCTCCCCTGCTCAGCCGTCGCGCGATCTCTT
>JAVHLO010000675.1 GCA_031082105.1 Planctomycetota bacterium | reverse complement strand
TAGATGGGCTCAAAAAGGAAATGGCCGCCCTGCAGGAACAGGAGGCAACCTTCAGGGAGATTCTCCCGACGATTGACGAGGTCCCGTATGACGAGTTCTACGAGTTGATCCAGGAACTGCAGCGCAAGGCGGAGGTCGCGCTGGAGAAGCTCGACACCGTGGCCACCACCGAGAAGAAGGCGACCGTCGCGACGGCAAAAGGCGCGCCCGCCGCGGCCCCGGCGACCGAGAAGGCTAACTTCAAAATCACGGTCAACGGCGGGGTGTACCAGGTCCTGACGTTCATGCACATGGTCGAGACGACCAAGCGGTTCACCAAGGTGAACTCGTTCACCATCAAGTCCAAGAAGGGAGCCACATCGCTCCCCGGAAAGAAATCGCAATTGAAAGCCGACTACAGTCTTGACCTGGACGTCAGCACGTATACTTTCGCCGGAAAATAGACTGAGGCACCGAGCCTGTCGAAGACACCGGGAATCTCATTGACTAGAGGTGCGCAAATGAACAAGTGGTTCGCATGCATGTTCTCGATCATCACGCTCTTCCTCCCCGCAACCGCGCTTTTTGCGCAGCAGCCGAAGCCCGGCGAGACAACCGTTGCAGCCGGTGAGGGTGATATCTATTACGTGGCCACGGTCGAGAATGAGTACGCCGGCCGCGAACAGATATCGGTGTCCACGGTCACCGAGGGCGGCGTCAAGTATCTGCGGTTCGCCTACGAGGCCGAGTTCAAGACTGAAACGACAAACATGGGCTTCACCAGCGCCCGCGGCGTGTGCTTCATGGAGGAGGACGGTTTCAGATTCGGCAAGGCGACGATAACGCGCTTCAACGGGCCTGTCACGCTTGCCGACGCGGAGGTCGTCTTCGCGAAGGGCTCGGTAACTACCAGGACCGTCGGCGCGGAAGTGCCCGCGGTCGAGTCGACGGTCGCGCCGGATTCCAAACTCCGTACGAGCTGGATGGTCGAGAGGGAACTGCTCTCCAACCTGCCGATCGAACCGGGCCGCGAAATAGTATACCAGGAAGTCACCGGCGTCGGCGACGATGCAGAGGCATTGAGACAGGTCAAGATCACGGTCGCGAGCAAGGATGAGCGGAAGTACGGGACGAAGACCGTGGACGGCTGGCGACTGGAACTGCGCTACGCCGGCGCCTCGGAAGAGCTGCCACTCGTTCTGTTCGTCGACAACCAGGCGCGCGTACTGGAGAAGGCGTACGGCAACCTGGTGCTCACGCGCGTCTACACCCGCGACGAGACGCTCGCCAGCAAGGAGTACGTCTTCGAACAACGCGGAAGACGCGACCCATTCATCCCAAGGCTCGTGTACGTTGGCAAGCCTGAGAGAACCGGCACCACCCAGAAGCCGCCGGTTACCGAACCAAAGGCGCCCCCTGTCAGCCCGGAGGACGCCAAGCGGATCGTGGCGAAGGCGCAGGACGTCGTAGCCGAAATGAAGAGGATCTGCGAGACGGTAGAGGACGATACGGAGAAGGACGCACAGCTCGGTGTGTGCATGAAGGATCTGCAGGAATACCGACGGCAGTTGGCGAAGACCACATACGATGTGGAGAAGAAGAAGCTCGAAGCGCTCATCAAGGAGGCCGAGACCTACTTCGGACGGGGACGAGCCCTGCTGCAGGAGGCACGGGAATGCCACGATTCCGCAGTCAGGAAGTTCGAGAGCGAGTTCTACGACAAGATCGCAGAAGACAAGAAACGCCTCG
>JAVHLO010000674.1 GCA_031082105.1 Planctomycetota bacterium | reverse complement strand
GCATGCCCGTGACCGGGCTCGGCTTCCTCGTCGGCAGCCTGGCCATCGCCGCGGTGCCGCCCTTCAACGGCTTTGCCAGCGAGTTCGCCATCTACCGGGGCCTGTGGACCGCTGCCGCGGCCGGGGCCGCGCAGCAGGCCGCCGCGGCGCTGAACGAAGAACTCAGCATCTACAAGGGACCCCTGTCCGGCGTGATCATGATCTGGCCGGTCTTCGCGCTCATCTTCTGGGTCGCGGTGTCAGTGGCGCTCTTCATCTTCGGAGAGAAACTGGGCGTCAAGGCGGGTCTCAGGGAAGAACAGATCAAGAACATCCCGACATACATCGCGCTCGGGTTCACCGCACTGGCGCTCGGCTGGTTCCTCTACAAGTGGCTCCTCTTCAAGAGCCGCAAGTTCCTGATCACGAGCGAGCGGATCGAGTACGAATATGGGATCCTCTTCAAGACGGTCCGCAACATGGATATGTGGCGTGTCCAGGACATCGGGTTCACGCAGAGTTTTCTGGATCGCGTGCTGGGCGTGGGCTACATCAACATCCAGTCCTCCGACACAAGCGATCCGCGCATCTGTGTGGGTCCGATTGGCGGACCGCGCGCGATCTATGACGCCGTGAAGAAGGTCCAACTGGACGCGGACCGGCGTCAGCGTGTCGTACACGTCGAAAAGTAGTCGGCTTGCCGCTGGATTACTGGTGCTCACCGCAGAGTCGGCGCGCGGACAGGAGCGAATAGAGTTCCTTGTGGTCCATCAACAGCCGGCGTGCGAATTCGGAGCCTTCCGCCTCCTGGGCCTCCATTGTCCACTTGCGGTCGATCGCAAGCTTTCTCGGTTTCGTCTGTTCGAGGATGTCGTCGATAACCATCCCCGGCGCGAGCCGCTTGAGCCGCGCAACAAGCGCGCGCCAGTTTGCCACCCCGCCCGGTTTCATTTCTCCGCCAAGGCCGGAAAAATCGAGCGATCCCTGGTCGAGACCTACCCGCGTGAGCCGGCCGCGGTCGATCGCGTACAGGTCCGCCGCGTGCATCTGCAACACGGTCTTGACCGGGCCGCCTGTCGCTGACCGGCCGGCCGAGCCATGTCCCACCGGTTCGCCAAACGCCATCTTCGTCCCGGCCTCGGCAAGCGCGCGCATGGGCGAAAAGCCCGGGCCGGACATCGGCGCGGGACCCTTCGAAACCAGGTCATATTCCCAGCTCACCATCAGCCGGAGCGAGCCGACAACACAATGGAACTCGTTGTGCGTGGTCGTGAACCGCACGGCGTCATTCTCGAACGCGAACGACACGGCCTGCGCTGCGGCCGGGATCCGTTCCAGCTCCGACTGCGGGACGATATCGACCTCCATGTGCGCCGCCTTGAACGGCGCGGCCGCCGCAAGCGCGGACTCCGGACTCGACGCCACACGCAGTATCTCGGGCAGGGGATACCTCAGGAAGAGCTTCGCGTCGTACACGCCCAGCCCGAGCAGCGGCGCGGCCTGCGGCGCAAGCGTGTCCTCGTACGGGGGACACGAGACGACCATGTGAGTGATGAACATCAAAAACTCCAAAGGATTTTGGAATTTAGAATTTGGATTTTGGATTGCAGGGCATCAATCCGCAATCCAAAATCCAAAATCTAAAATCAAAATCGGCGGTCTTGCCGCGCGGGACCCGACCCAGAGTCATTTTGTGGTTCACATTCTAGCAATTTCCCCCCGCAAATCAAGAATTTCTTTACTTTGGCGCGC
>JAVHLO010000673.1 GCA_031082105.1 Planctomycetota bacterium | reverse complement strand
GCCCTCGGTCACGACGAGGACAGTGTAATCCATCGCGCCCTTTTCCCGTAAGGTTGCCACGGCCTTCGCCACGGCGGACGCGCGCTGACCGATGGCACAATAGACGCACAGAACATCCTTGCCACGCTGATTCAGGATGGTGTCGATCGCAATGGCGGTCTTGCCCGTCTGGCGGTCGCCGAGAATCAACTCGCGCTGGCCGCGCCCGACGGGAATAAGCGCATCGATGACTTTGAGGCCGGTCTGGAGAGGCGCCGTGACGGACGCTCGGTCCATGATGGGGGCGGCGGGGCGTTCGACGGGCAGGCGTTTGCTGGAGGCCACCGGCCCGTTGCCATCGAGCGGCCGACCGAGCGGGTCGATGACGCGCCCCAGCAATCCATCGCCCACGGCCACGTCCATGACCCGGCCTGTTCGCTGGACTTCATTTCCCGCGTGGAGATGCCAGTATTCGCCGAGCAGCACGACGCCGATTTCGTCCTCGTCTACGTTGAACGCAATGCCGGGCACATCCCCGGGAAACATCACCAATTCATCAAAACCCACACCGGGAAGACCCGACACCTTGGCGATGCCGGTGGCGACACGGGTGATCGTGCCCACTTCCCGTGGCGTCAGTTGCAGCGTGAATGCTTCCCGCACTTGGCTTATTCGAGCAAACGCGCTGTCGAAAACGTTCTGGAGGCTCTCAGGTTCCATGTTTAATAGCTCTTTGCTTCGGGCGCAGGTTCTTCAGGTTTAGGCTCGGCTTTGGCTCCAGGCTTGTCCTTCTCTTTCAGAAGTTCGTCGATGCCCTTTTCCAGCGACGCCAGATAATCCGCGATGCTCCACGCCACCTTTTGTCCATTCGTGGTGAGTTCAATGCCGCTGATCAGGTCCGGCGCGGTCTCGAACCGGACGTGGATTTCAGCCGAGAAGGTCTCGTTGAGCGCATTTTGTATCGCCGCGCGTTGCTCCCCAGGCAGGTCAAATGCGCTTCGCACGAGCGCAGGGTCAGACGCTGTCTTAAGGGCCTCGGCGAAGCCCGCTTTCGCCTGGCCGTCCATCTCTCGCAAGCGGCGAGTGAACACCTCGGCCAGGCGTTCTTCCAAGCTCGTCGTGGCGAGATCCGTCAGCGCCTTTCGTGCGATGGCAAATACTTCCTGCTGTGTCCGGCGGCTGATGGCTTGAAGTAAGTTATGTTCTTCGTTTCTCAACGTTTCCTGTCGTTTTGAACTCAAAGCCGCGGCGGCCTTCCGCGCTTCTTCGAGGAGTCGCTGACGTTCGACCTGCGCCTCGTCTGTCGCTTTGCTCAAGAGAGCGGCGCGTTGCTGCTCGAGCTCCTCGTTTTTGTGCTTGAACTCGTTCCGCTCCTTTTGGGCCTCGGCCTTTTTCGCGTCGGCGTCCGCAAGTTCTGCGGCGACCCGCTTCTCCCGCTCATCGATGGCGTGGAGGATAGGTTTGTAAAGGAAGCGCTTCATCAACCACACCAGGATGAGAAAGTTGAGCGCCTGCGCAACGATGGTGAACCAATCGGTTAGCATAGGTTTACTTTCCTGTGGCCTGGGCGATGACCTGGTTCCAGAACGGGTTGGCGAAAATGAGAATCATCGAGACTACGAAGCAGTAGATGGCCGTGGACTCGATCATCGCCAGGCCCACGAACAGCGTCCGGGTGATGGTGGCGGAGGCGTCGGGCTGCTGGGCCAGTGAACTCAGCGCGGTCGCGACCGCCTTCCCCTCGCCCAGCGCCGG
>JAVHLO010000672.1 GCA_031082105.1 Planctomycetota bacterium | reverse complement strand
CCGACGACGATCCCGAGGACCGCTGGGAGGGTCTCGAGATCGACCAGGCCTTCTATTCCGTCGATCTCGGGCGGCTTCTTCGCGACACGTTGAAGCCGTCGCGGGAGCTGGAGGTCGATCTCACGGTCGGCAGGCAGTTCATCCACCTCGGGACAGGGCTGGCCTTCAACAGCGTGGTCGATGGCTTCTCGCTCACCACGTTGTACGGTGACTTCTGCGTGAAGCTCTTCGGCGCGAAGAGCAACCACGACGAAGATGATGTCGACACGAGCCGGCCCGGCTGCGAGCACATGAACCGCACCTTCTGGGGCGGGCAGGTCGACTACGTCGGCATGCGGAGCCATACTCCGTATTTCTTCTTCATGCGTCAGAGCGACCACAATACCGAACGGACGGAAGTGCTCCAGGACTTCAAGTATGATTCATACTACCTCGGCCTGGGAATCCGTGGCGAGCTGGCCGAGCGCCTGGGATACTATGCGGAACACATCCGGGAAGGCGGTAAGAGCACGGCGCAGACCGACTTTGACTTCCTCAACCAACGGCAGGAGATCATTGCGGAGGCGTGTAATGTCGGCCTCGACTACATGCCGATATGCCGCTTCCAGCCGCATTTCGCGCTGCAGTACGTTCACGGCTCGGGGGACGACGACAGGATAAGCGTTGCGGAAGCCGACCGCGGGAACCTGGGCAATACGAACGACTACGGGTTCCTGGCATTCGGGTACGTCTTCGCGGGATACTCGCTGGAACCGGACGTATCGAACATCAATATCATCAGGTTCGGGGCCTCCGCGAAGTTCCTTGAGGAACACGAGGCCTTCAGCGACCTGGAGCTCGGTTTTGACTACTTCAACTACTGGAAGGACGAACGCGAGGGTGGGATCTCCGACTATCGCGCAGTAGTGAGGATGGACCAGCCGGAGCGGAACGATATCGGCGACGAGCTGGATTTGCGTCTTGACTGGCGGATCTTTTCCGACCTGAGCTTCACGGCGCGATTCGGCATGTTCTGGACAGGCGACGCCTACGAGGACGACGTGCGCCGCGATTTCCTCGTTCTCGGCTTGACCCTGTCGTTCTGAGTTGGTGGCGGCTCTGCAGCGTTGCGCTCTTTGTGGTGAAGAAGACCGTTGTCTCGCCCGGTTTGTTCATGAAATTCGATTCGCTGTCATGCCGAACTTGGTTCGGCATCTCCTTTAGCGAAGGGCGGGACACGCTGCAAAGGAGATTCCGAACCGAGTTCGGAATGACAGACTGTCGTTGTTTTCCCTGATTCGTGAATAATACCGACAAAGGGGCTTTGCGCGCTCTGCGTTCTTTGCGGTGAAAGAAGACGTTGTCAAGAAGACAAGGTTCCACCGGATTGCTGAGCAGAGGCACACGGAAAAGGCGGTCGGCTTCGATTTTGGTTTTCTGGGGACTCACAATGAGTAAGCTGCTCCATGGCATGTTGATGCTCGCGTTGCTGGTTGCGCCTTTTGCCGTGTACGGGCAGGAGTCCGAGTCGCCTGCGGCCGACCAGCCTTCGACCGCGGAGGCGCCTGCCGCCGACACCGGCGGCGTCAAGGCGGAAGAGGGCGCTCTTGTGGTCGAGGTGGAAGAGGTTGCGGGCACGGTGGAAATCCAGTCAGGCGGGCAGGGCGACTGGGTCCCCGCCGTCGCCGGCATGAGATTCGGCGAAGGGACCAACGTTTGCACCGGGTTCAAATCGGGCGCGATCCTGCAGTTCGGCGATTCGA
>JAVHLO010000671.1 GCA_031082105.1 Planctomycetota bacterium | reverse complement strand
GGTTCGGGTGTCGACAAGTTGGACGTACAGCTGGCTCGAGTCCTCGAATATCCCGAATCGCATTCCCAGCTTGAGGGTCTCTGCGGACTTGTTCATCTGTTCGAGGTAACGTGCAACCTTGTCACGCGACTGGTCCGGGTTGAGCTCATCCGGGACGCTTGTCTCCTGCCGGACCTGCTCTTCCATGCGGACGAGCTGCTTCGACCCCGGCAGGGGGATCGGCTCGGGCGTGGTAGCTTGCGTGGGAACAGGGACAGCGACCTCGGTCCCACTAGCCCCGCCATTCTGGCCGGGAAGAGGCGCAACGTTGACGCTTGCAACACCGGGCATTGCAATTGTCGTGTCCATGCGAAACGCTCCTTCCAATCACATTATCGGACTAAGCTGGGTTTCTCTTTAGCAGCCGCAGCCCCCGGAGGGCCCGTTCGGGCCCCCCGGGGTACTGCGGGATTCCACCTTGTTTCCGCCGTCCGCCTCCAGATGTCTGTTCTTCACAAACCGCAGACTCTCGGGCTGATTCAGGCCTTCTACCTGAGCAGCGTGAGAACGGCCTGCGGTATCAGGTTCGCCGACGCGAGCACTGCGGTGCCGGCCTGGAAGAGTATCTGAGTCCTGGTGAAGTTCGCGGTCTCTTCCGCGAAATCCAGATCCCTGATGCTGCTTTCCGAGGCGGACAGGTTCTCGACGGCAACGTTCACCGCCCGCAAGTTGGGCTCGAGGTTGAACGCCTGTACCGAGCCGAGATGGCCTCTCAGTCCGGTGATGCCGGTAATGGAAGCCTCGACCACCTTGAGGGCATTGGTCTTGTTGCCGCTCACGATGTCGTTCGCCCCGCCCGACAGCATCGTGGAGAGGTACCCTCCCTGCATCAGCGTGGTGCTTCCCGCGCCCGCACGCGAAACGTGGTCAGGAATCTCCTCGGCGCCGAGGAAGCTGGGACCGACTCCGTTGATCCCGATCCTGAGCTGGTCGGAGGCGTTCGTGCCTTCACGGATCTGGAAGGCAAGCCCTGAGTTGCCGACCTTGAATCTCAACTGGCCGGCAGTCGCGAGAGGTTCGATCGAGATGTTCTGTGGCTTCGATCCGCCTGCGGTCGGGATGCCCAGCGTGAACTCAAACTGGGCGTAGCTGTTCACGATCCTGAAGACGCGGCCACGGCCCGTGTATCTGATCCCGTTGAAGTTGATCACCGGGTCCTGACCCGTGTCTTCTCTCTTCTGACCTGTCCCGAGCGAGCCAGGAACGGCGCCGGTGCTGAGGCCCACCCCGCCTCTCAGGACTTCGATTGAGATGGCCTGACTGGAACCGTACTCCATACTCATGGCATAGTGGCCGACCGTGCCGCCCGCGGGCGCCGTCGCAATCATGCTGGCGAATACGCCCGTGTACGGCGCCACCGTGTTTATCGCGGCCCTGACGCCGGCGGAGGTCGTGCTGGACGCGATCGCGACATCCTGCACGCCAAGCGGACCGCTGATTCTGATCGTAACGCCGGAGTTTGCCACGGCGCCTACTCTGAGGAATGCGCGGTACGCAGACGTCGCCATGACGCCGCTCAGGGTGCGCGATGTGACTCCCTGGGGGAAGGACATCGCCCTGATGTTCAGGTCGTTCAGGAACGTACCCACCGAGCTCTGCGTCTGGAAGCCTGACTGACCGCTCAAAAGGGCAGTCCCCGAAAACCGCGTCGTCTCCGCGATCCGGTTGATCGCGTTGATCGCGTTGTCGATGGAGCTCTGCTCCG
>JAVHLO010000670.1 GCA_031082105.1 Planctomycetota bacterium | reverse complement strand
CCTTTTTTCCACGCCCTTACGGGCGCGGCTATTTCCTTGCGCCGCTTCGCGGCTGACCAGAAGCGGAGCATTCATGCTGACATTCGAAATCTACGAGCCCCGGAGAACTTCCGTTTTTGAAGGCAACTTCCGCACGCTCCAAGAGGGAAAAGCGCTCAGAAATGCCCTTTCGCGCATTTTTGAGGTCCGTGAACACAGACTAGCCCTACGAACCGCGAACTCCCGAGCCCGCCGTCTATGTCTCCTCCGCACCTCTGTGGTGAACCCGACCTAGCGACCCTACGGCCGTGGGTTCATGATGCCGTTCGGGTCCAGGAGTGTTCTAACCTTGCACGCGACCGCGAGGAAATTCGGGTCCATGTGAGGCTCGAACAGCTTCACCGCCCAGGCAGGCGTTTTGTACGCGAGGAACCCGTGTTCCAGCGCGTCGAGGCATAGCCGGCGGTTCATCTCCCGCACCTTCTGGACCTCGGCCGGGTTCTTCCTATCGAAGATCGTGATGAACCGCAGCACTGCGAAGTGCGCCCCGTTCATCGGGCGCAT
The DNA here is from genome assembly GCA_031082105.1 of Planctomycetota bacterium. GTDB lineage: Bacteria > Planctomycetota > MHYJ01 > JACQXL01 > JAVHLO01 > JAVHLO01. The sequence goes on along the minus strand of JAVHLO010000670.1, from coordinate 1,202 downwards.
GACGATGTACGGCGTGAAACCGAGGTCAGTCATTATTTTCTTCCCGGATTCCGCGGCCTTCGCCCAGTTGCTGCACGGGCCGTACGTGCCGACCCAGGTGAGCCCGCCGCCCGGGTGATCCAACAGGAAGTCGAGCCTCGTGGGGAACTCGGCCATCTTCGCAAAGTCCGGCGCGAGCTTGAGAAACACGTCGAGCTCGATCGGCTCCTCGACCACCCCTCTCTCCGCCGCTTCCTCGACCAGGTTCAGCATCTGCGCCTGCTTTGCGCTCAGTTCGAGCGTCGTGTTCGCACAGATGTCCACGTAGACGTAGAGTTCCGGCTCGTTCGGGTCGCGCTGAAAATGCCGCACCCCCGCGAACATCAACTTCCCCAGCGACCAGAAGACGCACCCGATATCGTCGAAACAGCCCGTACGAGCGAGCTCCGTCATGAGGGAGATACCGGACGCAAGGTCGTACGCCGGTGTGAAGAACCGTTTCCGCAGTGGCCGCTTCGGCCACAACTGCACGGCCAGCTTCGTGACAATGCCGGTCGTCCCCTGCCAGTTCACGAACAGCCCCGTCAGGTCCGGGAACGGCGGACGGCTGCACCAGGTCTTGCCGGCCGCCATCGATCCGGTCCTCATGAGGTCCCCGTTGGGCAACACGACCTCGAGGCCGTTTATCCAGTTCGCCATGCTGCCGTGTTTCAGCGACAGGTTGCCGAGCCCGTCAAGGATACAGTTGCAGAGGATCGAGACCTCGGGCGGCGACAGCGGGTACGAAATCGTGAAAGCGATGCCCTTGTCGTCCAGGTATTTCTTCAGTTGGCCGAACCCGACGCCGGGTTCGAGCACTGCGTATGCGTCCTCGATGTTGACCTCCACGATTCGGTCCATGCGGGTCAGGTCGAGGAGCATCCCGCCCGGCGCAGGAATGGAGATCCCACCGAGGTTCGAGCCGGCCACGCGCGGGGTTACGGGCACTTTGTGCTTGTTCGCGAGCCTCAAGACGCCCTGGACCTGCTCGACGGTCGACGCAAACGCAACGACGCCCGGCTTGCAGGGGTCGTTCTCGGTCATGTCGCCGGAGAATTTCTCGAGCGTCGGATCGTCGGTGAGCACGTTTTCCGCGCCGAGAAGCGAGGTAGATATTGTTATGTGGATGGTCAATTCGTCCGTAACCCGCAATACAGAGAGCAGACAGAGGATTCAATGTTCGG
>JAVHLO010000066.1 GCA_031082105.1 Planctomycetota bacterium | reverse complement strand
ATCCTGAGGATATCGGAATAATCGCCGGCCTGTTCGAAGCGACAACCGACGGCTCAGAGGCGAGCGGCCTGGTGTTCTACACGCGCAACGGCGGCGGCCCGCCCATCGAGAAGATGCGGCTGACCGGTCTGGGAGACCTCGTCATCGCCGGCGGCGGGTTCCAGTCGATGCTCAACGGCAACTTCCTGGCAAGGGTCAACGCCAACTACGATATCCACCTCGATGAGGATCAGGGCACGAATCCCAATAGCGCCGTCTTCAGCGTACTCGACGGTAGTGACTCACCGATCATCGTCGCCGAGGAGGTGAACAAGGAGGTCGGCATCGGCGTGGCGTCGCCGCACACGCGGCTGCACGTCGGCGGCCCGATCGCCACGAAGGTGACAGTTGTCAACTCAGGAATGAGCCCGTACACGGTGCTGGCGGACGACAGCGTCCTGCTGGTCGACACCGCTGGCGGCGCGGTAACGATTACGATGCCGACCCCCGTTGGAATCGCGGGACGACAGTACTTCATCAAACGAAAGGGCGCGAACCCGGTCACCGTGGATTCCGTTGCCGGCAATTTCGACGCGAGTTCCACCATGACGCTCAGCAATCCGTGGGACAAGCGGCTCATCGTTTCCGACGGCACGGACTGGCTCATCATCAGCCAGTAGCCAACAGGAGTTCACGTGATGCCCGGCACACGTCCGTGGCGTCGGTCTTGAGGGAAATGATGGCAAACAAGATGATCATGTGACGAACTAAATGAATTCCACGGGCCGGGTGGATATTTCGGTATCTACCAAGTCGTTCCCATAGATTTTATACTTCTTCATTTTTGGGGAGCGTATGATGCGCGCGAACAGGAAAGCGTCGGTCTCTGTTGCAGGGCTGGTTGCCGTGTCCCTCTTCCTGTGCTGCGGCCTCGGGTTCGGCGAAGAATTGAGCTCCGCCAGTTATACCGCGGAGTCGCATACGAACTCGGGCGGCGGAAGCACCGTCGACGTCGGCGGACATACGTCCGGCTCGGCGAGCTTCGAGTCCTTCCACTCCGTCGGCCAGGGGGTCATCGGCGGAGTGCTGACCAGCCCGACATACAAGAGCTGGTTCGGCATGCTGCCCACGATCCGCTCGAACCCGCCCACCACGCTCTACCTGAACGACTCGGTCACCGGCGCGCAGACGGGCGACCCAAGCCCCGTGGGCGGACTCGAAGACCTCTCCCCCGTCTTCAGCGCGGTGCACGACTTCCCAAGCGGCGGCTACCCGACGGGCGGCATCCGTCCCGCGCCGGAGTCCGCGACAGCCTACTACATCCAGGTCACCGATGATCCGTTGTTCGGCTCGATAACCAACTGGGATTCGGGCTTCCTCGCCTTCGGCACGGCGGTAACCGCGGGCGCGCGCTGCGCGGACATCACGTATGCCGGTTCACCGCTTGACTGGAACACAACCTACTATTGGCGCATCAAATTCAGGAATAGCGCAGGACTGGAAACAAACTGGAGCGTCAGCGCCGAGTTCATGACGGGTTCCTTCACTCTTGATTCGGTCGTGCTAGTGGACGCAGATCTGGTTGGCAGTCCCGATCCCGAGTTCACGAACGCGCAGACCATCGACATCAGCACCACATTCACCGGCGGCCCCCCGGCGGATATCATGCTGAGCGAAGACCCCGGATTCTCGGGCGCCAGTTGGCAGTCCTATGCAAGCCCGATTTCGTACACCTTCTCGAATGCGACGAACGAGCTGAAGACCGTCTACTGCAAGCTCCGCAACAGCTACGGTTCGGAAACAACTTCCGGCTTCGACGACATCGAGCTTGACACGGTTCCGCCGACGATTCTGAGCAACACGCTCCTCTTCCCCGCCGGAGGCGACGAGCTGCTGGGCGGCGCAACGGAATCCGTGGACTGGACGGACACCGACATCACGGACCCGAATCTCAAGCCGTTCCCGATCTGCCTGTACCTCTCCACAAACGGCGGCAGCACGTGGCCGGATACGATCGACGTCGACCAACCGAACACCGGCACCTATGCCCCTTGGAACGTGCCCTTCTACAACACCGACCAGGCTCGGGTCAGGCTCGAGGCCTACGACTGGGCCGGAAACGCAGGCATCGACACGAGCGATTCGAACTTCACGATCGACTCGTCCGGACCCAGCGTCCCGTCGCTCGCCTCGCCGAACCACGGCGACTTTATTAACGTCGACGCGCCGCTGCTCGACTGGTCGGATTCGACCGACAACCTGACCGGAGTCACATACACGCTGGAGGTTGACGACGACCCGTTCTTCGGTTCACCCGACATATTCCAGTCCGGGCTTGGCGTGTCCGAGTTCCAAGTCATCGCGCCGTTGTCCGAGGTCACCTGGTACTGGCAGGTGGAGGCCGTCGACGGCGTCGGCAACGGCAGCGGATTCTCTCCAAGCCAGGAGTTCACGATCGACATTACGCCGCCGGGCATGCCCGGTCTTGTTGCCCCACCCGACACAGGGCTGGTCGGCACCTTCACTCCCACGCTGTCGTGGAACCCGACCGGAGACCCGAGCGGAGAGACATACACGGTGCAGGTTGATGACGCCGCCACCTTCACGCCCCCGCTCGAGTTCACAATTACGGATCTCTCCGACACCTGGATCATCACCGGTACACTCCCGCCGGGGACCCACTACTGGCGCGTGATGGCTACCGACGGCGCCACGAACCCGGGACCGTGGTCCGCCATCTGGAGCTTTGACGCCCTGCAGTTCGGTATCGATAACGCGTCGCTGCCTTCAGGGGCTGTCGGTTTCTACTACGACGTGACCGTCACCGCCAGCGGCGGGTCAACACCGTACACCTGGGGACTCGCCGATGGAGGCCTGCCGCCGGGACTCGGTTGGTCGCAGGTTGGAGACGACCTGTGGATCAACGGCACGCCCACAACCGCCGGCAGCTACAATGTCGCTTTTGAAGTCACCGACAGCGCAAGCCCGCCGCCTGGGTATGATATCCAGTACTACACGATCGTCATCAGTGGGACCGGCAACTGGATCCCGACCCCGGTGCTGCCCGAGAACGGGTCGACCATCGGAGACACAACGCCGTTCCTTGACTGGTCGGACTCGGTGCACACCGACGGGATAACGGAATACCACTTCCAAGTTGCAACGGACGCCGCGTTCGCCTCGATCGTCGCGGAAGACTGGGTGAACGGCACGCCGCCTGACTCGTTCTTCCAGACCGACCCCGCGCTGGCCCTGGGGACAAAATACTGGCGCGTCAGGGCATTCGCGGACGCGCCGACCTCGGCGTGGAGTTCGTGGAGCACGACCTACACCTTCAATATCGCCTCGCTCTCGGTGACCCCGACGCCCGCGCTGCCCACTTCCGGGTATGCCCCGCTCATCATCGACTTCGACGCGACGGACTTCGCCGACGCGTCATACTACGCATGGGACTTCGACTACACCGGCGGAGTGTTCACGGAAGACTACGTCTCCGGCGCGTCGGGCGATGTGCAGAAGATGTACCTGTACGAGGGATCCTACACCGCCCGGCTCCAAGTGGTTCTCACGGACAACACGGAGTTGTACTGGACTTCCGGCGCAGGCGACATCGGAGTCAGCTACGATCCGGGTGCCCCGACCCCGGCCCAGATCGGATTGACCACGATTCCCGATCCCGCGGCCGGTCCTGCGCCGCTCGACGTCCAGTTCACGGTGGATCTCGACAACTCGTTCGAACCCGACACAGCATATTACGAATGGGATTTCGACGGAGACGACATCCCGGATTGGGTCGGAGTCGGCATCGCCGGCGGAGTCAGTCAGCACACCTACAGCTACGGCATCGTCGGCAATTACCAGGCGCGCATCAGGGTGCTCGTCAATACCGGCCCGAATGCGGGCACGATGGCGTCCGTGGAAGTGCCCGTGACGGTCAACGCCAACGGCGTGCCACCCGTCGCAACCATCTCTACCGTGAATGCGAACCCGACGCCGATCGGAGCTCCGGTGACATTCACTGCTACCAATGTCGGCGCGGGCTACCGGTACGAATGGGACTTCAACGGCGACGGCTCGTACGACTTCGGCGGCGACACCTACGCGAGCGCCGGCACGGCGACTTACACGTACGACACGGCAGGCACGTACACGGCCGAGCTGCGCGTCACGATCCTCGGGGGCGGAGCTCCCAACGAGGGACTCCAGGACATTGACACGCAATCGGTTGTCGTGGATGCGCCGCCGCCCGCGGGCGGACTGCGCGTGTGGATCGTGCAGCCAAAGGACAACGAGGACATCGCAGGTGGCGTTGCTGGCTACTCGAATACCGTCAATGTGAACGCGGTGCCGGCATCGCGTGTGGCGAACATGGGATTCCAGTGGCAGCATCCCGCGCTTGGCGGCCCGCCCGATACCTGGACCGCTCAGGGCACAAGCTGGGCGCTCTCTGCGCCTCCGTCCGGACGGTTCTACTGGTACATGACCTACGACGACGACGGGTTGCCGACTACTCCGCAGATACCCGTCCCGCTCGGCGCGTACCAGCTCCGGGCGTGGGCAAGAGACGACAACGGCATCGTGTACTACTCGGACGCCGTCGACCAGCAGGGGGGCCCGATCAACGTGGCAATCGTCGTCCCCGGAACGCCTGGCGCGACCGAGGAGTTCAGCCCCGGCTACGGCAGCAACGGCAACGGCCGTGAGCGCGAGACGAACCCCGGCAACAACAACAACAACCACAGCACCTCCGGCAACCCGACCAGCCTGGAGATCAAGTACCAGGCGATGGTGGGCGGCGTATTGGTGACTGGAACACTCACGCTGACCTCGCTGACCGGCACGGAAGCGGACATGCCGCCGGTCGCGGGCGCAAACGAGATGTCCTTCGTGAAGGCGTTCAGACGAGTCACTCTCGACCAGCCGCTCGACAACTGGGCCTGGATGCAGATATCCTACACGGAGCAGTGGAATTCGCCCGGCTACGTCGAGGCGAACCAGCAAGGGTATCATGTGCAGGAAGACCTCTTGCGCATGTATCGCTACAACCCGGCGATTGATCCCGGCACAGGACTACCGATCGGCTGGCAGTTGCTTGACAACCAGGTTGTGAACACGGCCGAGAATGTCATCAAGGCCTGGACTCCGCTGTTCAGCGACTTTGCGCTTGGCGCCGGTCCGGGCAACCTGGTACTCGACCCCGGCCAGGTCGGCGCGGGCGGCGGCGTGGGCGGCGGCGGTGGCGGCGGTGGCGGCGGGATCTGCCTCGTCGGCGATTCACAGAGGAACAAGACCCCGTGGCTGCCCATTGCGGCCGTGGCCGTACTCTTTGCGGCCTTCGTAATGACCCGGTCGCGAAGGAGGTAGCCTGACCCGCACCGGCCGGCGGATCGGTGCGAGTAGCAGAGCCTGACTTCCTGACATGAAGCGCGGCGGAACGTCGCCCACGATGGACGCGACATTCCGCCGCGTTCGTTTTGGCCGAATCCTGCTTCTACGCCGCCCGACCCCGCCTGCGGGCGCGGTGCCCCGGCGGTTGAGAAGACTTCGACCCTGCCCATGGCAGGGATCTCGTGGAACTTCGAACGCGCCGATGGCGCAGGTTCTTCGAGTACGGCTGCCAAGGCAGCAAAACCCCCGCCACGGGCGGGGTCGAAGATGCCCGGCTTTTGCTTGACTTGCAGGCGAGGAAAAGACAGAATAACCGTAACAATGGCGGGCGCCGTTCGCCGTGACCTGTGGTTTTGGAGCGTTAAGACAACAGCTTCGATGATACGGCGTGAAATCCGAGAAGCCAGAATCCCGAATGCAGAAGCCGCTCAGTTCCGAGGTGTCTTCATCACCGGCACTGACACGGGGGTCGGCAAGACGGTCGTCGCGGCCGGGATCGCGAGGGCATTGAAGTCCCGCGGTCTGAACGTCGGCGTTATGAAACCCGTTGCAACCGGAGCCATACGTCAGGGCAAGAGACTCGTCAACCCTGATGTGCTCTTCCTTCGCGACGCAATCGGCCTGCGCGACCCGCTTGGCCTCATCAATCCTGTTTGCCTGATGTACCCGTTGGCGCCCGCGGTTGCCGCGCGCCTCGGCAGACAGAGAATCGATCTGGCCCGGATCGCTGCGGCTTTCGTGAAGCTGCGTAGGATGCACGACGTTCTGGTCGTCGAAGGGATCGGGGGACTGCTTGTGCCGATCAAGTCCGGCTATTTCGTTGTCGATATGGCAAGAGAATTCGGCTTGCCTCTGCTGGTCGTGGCAAGGCCGACTCTTGGGACGATAAACCACGTTGCGCTCACGCTCGAATGCGCCCGCAGCCGCGGGCTCGACATCGCGGGCGTAGTTCTCAACTATCACGCCGACTTCCCGCGCGGATTGGCGGAAAAGACCAACAGGAAGACCATCGAGGAGTATTGCGGAGCACGTTTTCTGGGGGAGACGGTGTTCTACGAGGGGGTCAGTCCCGAGAACATCCCGACGGCACAGTTTGTCCACATTGCGGATGCGCTATGCAGAGGAATCTAATAGAGATACTGGAGACGCTCGGTTCGCCGCGTGTCAGCGTCGTCGGCGATTTCATGCTTGACCGGTACGTATGGGGCAAGGTCGAGCGCGTCTCGCCGGAGGCGCCTGTCCAGATACTGAGCGTGCGCACCGAGGACATTCGTCCCGGCGGCGCCGCCAACGTCGCTTTGAATGCGAAGACGCTTGGCGCGCGGGTCACCTGCCTCGGGGTCGTGGGCGCCGACACAGCAGGCAACCAGCTTGTTGCGCTGCTGAGGAGCAGCAAGGTGAATGTGGCGCGGGTGATAAGGGACAAATCGCGCTCCACGCCGGTCAAGACGCGCCTGCTCGCGCAGAACCAACAGATGCTCCGTATTGACACTGAAAGAGTGGTTCCATGCAGTCCGGCCGTGGCCGCCAGGATCCTCGCGGCCGCTCGCGCCGAACTCGCGAAACCAGGCGTCCTGCTGCTTTCCGACTACGTCAAGGGGGGGATGCCGCCCGAACTTCTACGCGGACTCATTTCCTGCGCCCGGAAGGCGCGACGCCCGGTGCTCGTGGACCCGAAGGGGCGCGATTTCACAAGGTATCGCGGAGCCACGGCCATCACTCCCAACTTGCGCGAGACCGAGACCGCCACGGGCATCACGCTGACCCGGAACGATCTGGCCGCGCTCCGAAAGGCCGCGAGGTTGCTTGTGCGCGATCTCGACCTCGGTTTCATCGTCATTAAGCGCGGCGAGGAAGGGATCTCCCTGTTCGAGCGCGCAGGCGCAGCCGATCGGAACACGAAACGGACCTCATCCCGGCGTTCGCAGACCCTGCAAAACCTCGTCGAGACGCACGTGCCGGCAAAGGCGCGGGCGGTCTTTGACGTTACCGGCGCGGGCGACACCGTGCTCGCGGCATTGGGCGCGGCGATCGCGGCGGGATGCACGCCGGCGAACGCCGTCCGTATCGCCAACCTGGCCGCCGGGATCGTCGTGGGCAAGGTCGGCACAGCCACCACAACCCGCGAAGAGATGAGATACGAACTCGCGGAAGAACACCGCACCGAGCAGGGGAAATTGCTGCCCCTGCCCCTGCTTGCGGCCGTGCTCGACCGCCACAGGATGCGCAACGAAAAGATCGTCTTCACCAACGGGTGCTTTGACGTGCTCCATGCCGGCCACGTCCGGTCTTTCCGGTTCGCAAAATCGAAGGGAGACGTGCTCGTGGTCGGCGTGAATTCGGACGCGTCGATACGACGCATAAAGGGCCCGGGACGGCCCGTCAACCCCGAGGAACTGCGCGTGCAGGTATTGAGCGCGCTCGAAGACGTCGACTATGTCGTTGTGTTCGGCGAGCCCACTCCCTTGAAAACCATCGCGACGTTGAAACCGGATGTCCTTGTCAAGGGAGCCGACTGGCGGGACAAGAAGGTCGTCGGCGAGGAGCTGGTGCGCAGGCGGGGAGGCCGCGTGGAGTTTGCCCCGCTCCTTCGCTGCGTATCCACAACGTCGGTGCTTCGGAAGCTCTGCGGAGATCGGTGCGGCGATGCTTGATGGACGATATCTGACATGTGGCATTTGACAATTAACATGTGACCATTGACAGCAGGCGAGCAAACCGGATGTCGTCCGTCATTGGTCAATTGTCAAATGTCAATTGTCGATCAACAATGAGCTACTTGATTGAATGCACTTGCGGCAAGAAGCTGAGCGTGCTCAGCCTGAAAGAGGGTGAGCGGTTCCTTTGCCCCTTCTGCGGTACCGCGCACTCCGGCGCGGCCGCTTCTGGGGCGGTCGCGACCGCGGGGACTCCGCCGCCGGTATCGGCCGGCGCCGAAACGTTCGTGATGTCGGACACGCCGCAGACGCCTTCATCGGACACCGGGTCAAGCGAGTTTCCAGGACAGGACGGCGAGGTGCTGGGGCAGTACCGCGTTGTCTGTATGGTCGGCAAAGGGGCAATGGGCACGGTCTATCGCGCCTATGACGAATCGCTGGACCGGCATGTCGCGGTCAAGTTTCTCTCCTGCGAGCTCTCCGCCCAGGCAGGCACGGTGGAGCGTTTCAGAAGGGAAGCGAAGGCGGCCGCGGCTCTCAGCCATCCAAACATCGTGCACGTCTATGGGATCGGCAAACACGACGACCGCGACTATTTTGTCATGGAGTACGTAGAAGGCAAGTCATTGGCCCAGCTTGTCCACGAGAAAGGCAAGCTGCCGGCCAGCGAAGCGGTCGACTACCTCATACAGGCGGCGCGCGGGCTTGAGGCGGCAACGAAGAAGGGAATCGTACACCGTGACGTCAAGCCCAGCAACATTCTCCTCGGCAACGACGGAGTAGTTCGCATCGCCGATTTCGGCCTCTCCAAGCTGGTCAAGGGTGATGCGTCTATGACGGGCACCGGGATCGTGGTGGGCACGCCATTCTACATGTCGCCCGAACAAGGCAAAGGGCACAAGCTCGATCACCGCGCGGATATCTACTCTCTTGGCGCGACGTTCTACCATCTCGTCACGGGTCGGCCGCCCTTTGACGGCAACACGCCGCTCGAGGTCCTTCTGAAACATGCCACGGAGCCGGTCGTTCTCCCTGAGGGGATCGAGCAGGAGCTGCCGGAAGGTGCGGCGCGGGTCGTGCGCAAGATGATGGCGAAGGACCGCGACAAGCGATACGCCACGTATGCCCAGCTCATAGCGGACCTCGATGCGCTCAAGCCGCGGCCGTTCGTGTTCGCAGGGGTATGGGTGAGGGTCTTCGCACTGGCCATAGACGCCTTCATCGCGCTCTGCGCCGCCATGCTCGTTACCCTGCTGGTCACGTTCAGTTTCGGAGTGCCCAGCAGGCTGACCGCAATACCCAGGCAGGCGATCATCGGGCTCGGGTTTCTGCCGATCTCCTTCTTCTTCGTCTTCTTCCTCATGTACGTGCTCTGGCACTCCAGGCGAGGACAAACGCCCGGCAAGATGGCAATGCGTATCGAGGTGGTCACGACGGACGGTCGAAGACCATCGACGGGCGCGTGTGTCATGCGGTTTTTCAGCAGTTATCCGTTCCTCATCCTGCACGCGGCGCTCGGGGTTTTTCTCCTGCTTGCCGTTATCGAGACAACGGCCGCCCTGATACTGGCCAGCGTGCTCGAGGTTCTGACGCTCGTATCGCTCCTGCTTCCGGGACTCGCAGCGTTCGACAGCAGAAAACGCGGCGTCCATGACGTCGTCGCAGGCACATACGTGGTATATCGAATGTAGACGCCGTTGAAGCGGCCCCGTTTTGTCATTCTGAACTGGGTTCAGATTCTCCTCGGCCAAGCATGCAGGGAACGCCAAAACGAGTTCGGCATGATGGAACTGCGCTTTCTGCACGGAAAGGGAATGCGACAGAATCAGGGCGTTTCATTTGACTCATTTGGCTTGACATTGAGGCTGAATTGGATATAATGACGGGTTAGCAGTCTTTGGGCTGTTTTTGCCGCCATGATCACGACACAGAAGCCAATCGGGCAGATTCTGAAGGAAATGGAACTCGTCACCGAGGGCCAGGTCCAGGAGGCGATCGCCATCCAGCGCGAGCAAGGCGGCGCGGTCGGGCGAATACTGGTCGAGCTGGGCTACGTCACGGAAGAGGAAGTGCTCCTTGCGCTCGGCGCGCAGGTCGGCATGGAGGTCGTGAACCTCGAGGAAATCCAGATACCCAAGGAGGTCTGCGAGAAGATCTCCCCCACCATGGCCAAGGTCTACAAGATCATGCCGATCAAGTTCGAAAACAACATTCTCACCGTCGCCATGGCCGACCCTCTTAACGTGAACGTGCTCGACGACCTCCGCTTCCTGCTCAACTGCGAAGTGCAGGGCGCCGTGTCGAACGAGGATGCCGTGAACAAGGCCATCGAGATGAACTACGGCGGGCAGGCGGACACCGTGGACGACCTGATCGCGCAGATCGGAAAATCGACGGAAGGGATGGAGCTTACGCCTGTCGACGAGAAGGGCAAGGCGATCGACATCAGCAGCCTCGAGGCCCTCGCGAACACCACGCCGGTCATCAAGCTGCTCAACCTGATCCTCCTGCAGGCCATCAAGGATCACGCCAGCGATATTCATTTCGAGCCGTTCGAGAAGGAATTCAAGGTCCGGTACCGAGTTGACGGCGTCCTGTATGAAATGATGCCGCCTCCCCTACACCTCGCGCTGGGCCTCATCTCGCGAATAAAAGTCATGGCCAACCTCGATATTTCCGAGACGCGCCTGCCGCAGGACGGACGCATCCTGCTCGCGATCGGCGGCAGGCCGATCGACCTTCGCGTTTCGACGCTCCCGACGATGTTCGGAGAGAGTGTGGTCATGCGCGTGCTCGACCGCAGCGTCGTGTCGCTCGACCTCGATAACATCGGTCTGCGCGAGGACGAGTTCAACCTCCTCAAGACGCTCATCAACCTGCCGCACGGGATCATCATCGTGACCGGCCCGACCGGTTCCGGAAAGACCACCACGCTCTACTCCTGCCTCAACTTCGTGAACGAGATCCAATACAAGATAATCACGACCGAGGACCCCGTCGAATATGACCTTACAGGCATCATCCAGTGTCAGCTCAACGAGGACATCGGGGTGTCCTACGCCGCGTGCCTCAGGAGCATTCTTCGTCAGGACCCGGACATCATACTCGTCGGCGAGATCCGCGACCTTGAAACATCGCAGATCGCGATCGAGGCCGCCCTTACGGGCCATATCGTCTTCACGACGCTTCATACGAACGATGCGCCGTCCGCCATCACGAGAATGATCGACCTGGGGGTGGAGCCGTTCTTGATCACGGCGACACTCGAAGCGATCGTTGCCCAGCGGCTGGTCCGCAAAATATGCCTGAAGTGTAAGGATGAATTCGAGCCGACCGAAGAGATGCTGATGGAACTCTCGCTGACGTTGGACGACGTCAAGGGAAAGAAATTCTGCTACGGCAAGGGATGCTCCAACTGCAACAACACGGGATACAGGGGCCGCATGGCCATCTTCGAGATCATGCTCGTGTCCGAGAAGGTCAAGAACCTCGTCATGGAGAACGCATCGAACGAGAAGATCAGGCACGCGGCGCTGGAACAGGGCATGCGGGGACTCAGAGCAAGCGGCCTTCTGGCCATATACGACGGCATGACGACGATCGAGGAAGTCGTGCGCGAAACGCTGTTCACCTAGCAATCCCGGGACTCCGCAGAATGCGGCTTCACGGGCAGAGATATGCTATGACATCCGAGCTTTCGACATGGTTCATGATTCCTGAGATGCGGATTAGGAGACAGGTGCATGGCAATCTTCACCTACGAGGCTGTTGACAGCCGCGGCAAGAAGGTCAAGGCCGAGATCGATGCGGCTTCCAGCCAGGAGGCAATCAACAAGGTCCAGAAGATGGGCTACTTCCCAACCAACGTCAAGGAGAAGATGGTCGCCGCGGCGGGAGGCGCA
>JAVHLO010000669.1 GCA_031082105.1 Planctomycetota bacterium | reverse complement strand
GTTGTGTCAACCTGTTCCCCTATGCCCCCTGTCTCAAAAGGTGGTGCGGATCATACGAGAAGTAATGAAAGAAATTGCTGACCTTGGGATCGTCGCAGTTGCACAGGACGGTCTTGCCCTTGAAATGTTTCGTGTAATGCCGCAACTCCTTCTCGATGTCGGAAAGCTGGGTGTAGAACTCATCCTTCTTCGCCGCCGCAGCGGCGCGTAGGTCTCGATTGGACAACTTCCTCGGCATTCTTCGCGTTTCCTTTCGGGTGTCTTTGTATCTCTCAGGCTAACGTCCAGGCGTTGAGCTGCGAGCAAGGCGAGTCTGCTCAAACGCCTTGTTAGGTGTCAGCACCTGCAGCTTTCTTGCGTATGGCTCTCTCCACCATGGCAGCCAACTTCGCGTCGTGTTCGGGATCGTCGAACGTCTGGCCGCTGTTCTGGTAATCCGCCCACGTCTGACCCGAGACATCGGACGGCGGTTCCGGGCGACCACTGAGTTTGATGGGGAGAACACGCACTCCCCACGTCAGCGCCACTCCCATCTCAAGCATCACGTTGGGGTTCAGGTCCGACGTATCAAAGACAGCGATGTCCGCGCTAATGATGTCGCGAGCAATCCGGTTGAAGAGGTGTTCGCCGTATCCGGCCATGAGGGGGCGGAATGCCAAGCGCATGGGCAGCGCGCCTGGCTTGCGGCGGTATGTCTCCACCGCGGTGGTGAAGGATGCCTCGATGTTCGCCTTCAACGCCTCGGTGTCATAGTATTCGGACTCGAACTTCATGCCTAGGACGACATTGAGTTCGCCATAGTCGCCCTTGCGAGAGGTCACGGTCTCCCAGTCTTCGTCTTCGAAGCCATATGGAGAGCCAACCGGAGTGGGAGGGCTCGACACGGCTCGAGGAGTTGGGGCCTTCGCGGAATCCTCGATCTTCTCAAGTTCGTATCTACCTCGGCTCGTGATCGCCACCTCGCCAAAAACGAAAGGCTTCGTACCCAGGTACTGAAGCCATTCCGCATGGCCTGCGTCAACCAGCAACCGCACTGCGTCATTGACGTCATCGGGGCTCAACCCAGTCGCGGTGGAGATATCGGCCCCCTTCGCCATCTGGTTTCGCGGTACCTTCGCGAGGTGTCCAAGGATGACGTAGGCGTTCTGCTCCATCTGACTCAAAGTCCACTCCCCCTTCTGAACACCTAACAATAGATATATGGTTTCTACATAACACCTGTGGGCCGCGAAGTTGCGGCCTAACACGCCAGCGCTCGAATCGGTGCAAGTCTTGTGAATGCAGGTCGTAATGGCCTGCACAACACCTCGGCCGGCGTGATGTGGTTTCCACATATCACGCCAGGGTCGCTCCCCCTACAGGTCGTCCACGGGACTCTTGACGCCCTTCCCTCCCCGGTCAAGGACATGGGTGTAGATCATCGTCGTCTTCACATCTCTGTGACCAAGAAGTTCCTGGACAGTCCGGATATCGTAGCCGCCTACCAACAGATGCGTCGCGAAGGCGGTCAAGCAGTTTCGGCGCCTTTGGCGCTGTCTGAGGCGTAGGTGGAGACTTTTCCGCCCGAAGGGAAGGCGTGCGCTCTTGAAGACTGCTCGTCGCCAACGGCATGACCATCCTCCTTGCTCTTCATGTCCGAAACTCTTTGACGAGTATAGCACCTCAGCCGGTCTCTGTCAACTATTGAGGTTTGCATGGCCAATGCAACTGTTTACGGATTCCCGCTTTTCCGCCACGGCGGATCCCGC
>JAVHLO010000668.1 GCA_031082105.1 Planctomycetota bacterium | reverse complement strand
ACACGACGACATTCGTTTATGACGAGGTCGGAAACAAGACCTCGGAGACGGACGCGAAGGGAAACTCGACACATTTCCAGTATGACGCCGCGAACCGTCTTGTGAAGACGATAGACGCCCTCACGTTCGACATCGAATTCGCCTACGACGCCCGCGGCAACCGCATCTCGATATGGGACCAGAACAACAACGAGACCGCGTTCGCGTATGATCTGAACAACAGGCTGACACAAATCGCGGAACCGGAAGGCGCGGGCGGCGCGTCCGAGACGACGATGACGTACGATGAAGTCGGAAATCTGCTCACCCGCACGGACCCGAACGGAAACACCGTATCGCGCCAATACGACGCATTGAACCGATTGGTCTTGGTGTCTTATCCGAACAGCGCGACTGTGGCCTTCACCTACGACGGCCGTGGCAACCGCAAGGCCCTGAACGACGGCAACGCCGGCGTCGAGTACAGCTACCAGTACGACGACCGAAGCCTGCTGACGCAGTTCACGAACGCGACGTGGTCCAAGACGCTGAGCTACCAGCACGACGCGGCCGGTAAGCGGACGGCGATGACGACACCGGAGGGGGACGTGATCACGTACACGCACGACGCGGCGGACAGGATCGACACAATCACACGTGGCACACAACTCGTGGCCGACTACGACTACGACCTCGCCGGGCGCAGAGAAAAGCTCACGGTCGGGAACGGCTGCTACACGGACTATGGGTATGACGATCTCAATCGACTTCAGAACGTGCACAATTGCCGCGCAAACGACGAGACGATTTCCAGCTTCAGCTACACGCACGACGAGGTGAACAACCGCACCACGATCACCTTTGCGAACGGGGATGTGGTAAGCTTCGGGTATGATGCGCGGTATCAGTTGACTTCCGAGGTACGCGAGGATATGGTAGCGTACAATGAAAGCTTGACCTACGACCCGGCGGGCAATCGCCTGACGCGGTCGAAGAACAGCTCTTTGACAACATATTCGTACAACGCCGCGAACCAGTTGGTGGGGGAGTCCACGGACGGCGTGCCGACGGCGTACTTGTACGACGCCAACGGGAACATGACGCAGAAATCGGTGGGCGGCGGGGCACCGGAGACCTGGACGTACGGCTTCGACTATCACAATAGGCTCGTGTCGGCGGTCTCGACGACGGGCGTGAGCGCGAGTTACGTCTTCGATTATGACGTAAGGCGGTTATCGAAGACGACGAACGGCGCGACGGAGTGCTTCGTCTACGATGGTGATGACATCATCGCCGACTATGTCGGGAGTACGGGCGGTCTACCTGGCGTGCAGACGGCGAGCTACGTCAACAGCGTGACGATAGACTCGAAGCTGGCGCGAATAGACGGCCCGGGAAGCGGCACGCCGGGTGCTTGGCACTGGTACTTGTACGACGCGCTGGGGTCGGTCCGGAGCGTTGTGGGCGCAGTGGGCGGGATTGAGAACGAGTACGTGCAGAACGCCTGGGGCGAGGAGGTGCCCGGCGCGGGCCAGCAGACGCTTGCCGACCGCTACCAATTCACGGGCCGCGAACTTGACCTCGAACTCGGCCTGATGCACTACCGCAACCGCTGCTACATACCCTCCGCCGGTCGTTTCATGCAGAAGGACCCGAGCGGCATGCCTGAAGGCCCCAACCGCTACGCCTATGTCCGCAATAACCCGGTCAACGCCGTCGATCCCTGGGGACTGAACGCCGAAGACGAATCATGGGGAAGCTGGCTGTGGGGG
>JAVHLO010000667.1 GCA_031082105.1 Planctomycetota bacterium | reverse complement strand
ATGAGCAATCCCGGCTAGCCCTGTCCAATCGTGAAGAAAAGTGGAGCTGTCATTCCGAACTTGTTTTGGAATCTCCTTCGCCACGGGTCCGGCCCTTCGCTGAAGGAGACGCCGAAACAAGTCCGGCATGACAGCGACTCGAATTTCATGTCAGGTCCGGCTAGTTCTTCTCTTCCTGGGTTTCCTGTCCGCCGGGGACCTTCAAGGTAATCGGCTCGCCCCTTCGGACGATGCTCACTTCCGCGTTCCCTTTCTTTATGGCATCGAGCATCAGGCGCCTGAAGTCCCACTTGCTCTGCACCTTTCGGGAGTTGATGGAAACGACGATATCGTACTGTTTGAACCCGGCCTTCTCGGCCTCGCTACCGGGAGTGACCGAATGGATGATCACGCCCTCTCCTTCGGGGAGGTCGAGCTGGCTGCGCAATGCGGTATCGATGAAACCGGCTTCCGCGCCAAAGGTCCATTGGGCGGCGTCTTCGGCATCGCCGCCACGCCCTGCGGGGTCGGTGACCGGTTCATCGCCCTTCCCCTGTTGGTCTTCACCGGGCGCCGTCGGCGTGCGCGGCTTGGAATCCGACGAATCGTTGCCCTCGCCGCCCCAGTGTCGGAATCCGTCCAGCATCTCGTCCAGCCTTCGCTGACTCTCCCTGATCACGTCTTCGACGCTCTCCGAGTCGGAATCGGAGTCTTCATCAGCCTCCCAC
Source organism: Planctomycetota bacterium (assembly GCA_031082105.1). Classification (GTDB taxonomy): domain Bacteria; phylum Planctomycetota; class MHYJ01; order JACQXL01; family JAVHLO01; genus JAVHLO01. The sequence goes on along the minus strand of JAVHLO010000667.1, from coordinate 1,051 downwards.
TCCTCCTGGGAATCCTCGTGTCGACGAAGCCCCTTCAGAATCCTGTCGAGCCTGCGCCGGCTCTCTTCGAGCTGTTTCGACATCTCGTCGGGGGAACGGCCAAACTCCCGTTCCAGTATCCGTTTGATCATCTCGTCGATGGGCAATATACGCTCGATGCGCTTGACGAAATCGTCCGGGCGGCGGATGAAATCCTCGCCCATGAACTTCTTCAGCATCTCGTCAACACGTTCCTGCTCCTTCTTCCACTCCTCGTCCAAATCGCCGGGCCGGCCGGACCCATCGTGGATGGTTATCGATATCGAACTCCCGGTCTTCTTGTCGATCTCCGGGTACTTCCTCGCAAACTCCTCCGGGCTGTCTGCGGAATAAGTCTCGACCTTCTCGGCGCCGTTCTTGTCGCGACGCGTGATCTTCACCGTGACTTTTCCGTCGGCCGTCTGTGTGCGCTCGATCGCCTCGTTGGCATCCCGGCCGATCGAGTGGGATTTCGTGAAGATCTGCACACGCCCGCCCGGGACGATTCGAATCCTGCCTCCGGCCTCGGCGTTCGCGGACGCCTCGGCGTCCGCGCGAGCGTTCGCTTCAGCCTCGGCGGTTTTGCCAGACTCGATGTCCGAGATGAGCTGTTCAGCCCGCCACACGACCTCGGCGTCCGTGTTCTTGGTCGCGCTGCGCAGCTTCGTAAGCGCGGGCTTGCCTAGCTTCAGCAATTCGCGCGTCGCGTTGTCACGCACCTTCGGATCTTCGTCGCCGAGTTGACCGATGAGCTGATCGATCCGCGCCTCCGCGACGGCCGAGTCGCCGGCTTCCCTGGCATCCTCCTGCGCCGACACGAGATCGACAAACAAGACCGCGCCCGAAATCAGTGCGAGCCCCAGGATCAGCAGCAATCCAGCACCGCTTTTCATAGGCACCTCCAACAAAATCTAGTACCGCGTCAAGTCTGATTTCAATCGTGCTCTTGCTCTCGCCCGCGCTACTCAGCAGGAACACGAGCAGGAGCACGAGCAGGGAGAAGCTGTACCCCCGAAATCAAACTTGAAGCGGC
>JAVHLO010000666.1 GCA_031082105.1 Planctomycetota bacterium | reverse complement strand
GGGGATCGCAAACGCGAGGCTCGCCGACGTCCGCGGCTCTTTCCGGTATATGGCCCGCATCAGCCTGGAGTTCGTGTCCCAGTCGCCATCCTCCGTTTGTACTGCGCTAACGCCGAACGCCTTTCCGTCCTTGCCGCGCAATCGTGCGGAATCGGAATTGAAAATCGCGACCTCGATGACCTCGTTCGGGTTCTTAACCCCGTCCAGGAGCTCGCCTGTCAGCAGGAAGTCCGCGGGCCCTTTCTCGAACTCGATCGCCTCCAGCTCCAGCTCGACGACGAGGAACGTCGTTCCCTTGCCGCCGGGGCGGATGACCTTCCGGGCGACAAAGGCGCCGCCCTTGCCCTTGAGGCTGCCCGCATTGCTCGCCGTGAGCGAGACGATCCGGAACGGGCCGACCCGCGTGACACGGCCGTCGGATGCGATCTGCAGCGGCGTGTCGGTCAGGAGCTGCTCGAGCCGGCTGCGCGTTCCCGGCATGACGGCGAGCGCGGTTTCGATGACCGCCTGGAGATCTTCCCAGGCCCGGCCCGCCTTGCAGGCCCTGCCCAGCTCGAAGTAGGCCTCCTCCGACCAGTCCTGCCTGCGGTCCTTCATCTCCTTCACGGCGGCGGCAACGTTTGTGAACCACTGTCCGCCGATCTTCATGTGACCGAGCCTGCGGCGCGCGTCGGTGTCCTCGGGGGAGAGCGAGATGATGGCGTTGAGGAGCGTCGGAGGGGGCGGCACTTTTTTCTCGTCGCAGCGCGCAACAAGCGACTTGAGGGCCGCGAGGTCGTCCTTTGCGCGCTCGGTTTCCGCGTCGATCAGCGCCGGCTCCGAGGCATACCAGCGGTCGTTGAACAGGATATGGCCGAGTGCCTTGTGAGCTTCTTCGCACGCCGGGTCGATCTCAAGCGCCTCCTCGTAGAGTTTTGCGGCGTCCTGAGCGCGACCCTTCTCGATGCACCACGCGGCCAGTTCGAGTCGGGCCTTGACGTCGCCGGCGGGGAGTTTCCTGCGCCGGCTCGCCAGCTCGTCCGTGGTCGTCGGCTTCTTCTCGATCGACTTGATCATGCTGCGCGGGTAGGACATGGAGGAGCCGTCCGCCTTGGTGACGCGGACGGTATCCCCTTCGTCGGTCGTGGCGACATCCTCGATGACCTTGCCGCTCGTGAGCGTCACTGTGTCGGCATGAAGCGCAGCGTCATTCCGGCCCGCGGGCGACAAGAATACCGGAAGACAGACACAGCAGCAGATCATCATTGCCCGGGCGATGCTTCTCATCCGAGGCGTCTCCAATTTCTGGCGGTTCCCTCAGCCCGGATCACCTCTGGCGATTGCGGAACAAGAACGGTCTCTGTCATTCCCGCGTCCCGCTCTGAGCGGGATCCGCCGGAGGCGGAAACGCGGGAATCCAGAAGAGTCGCAGGCCAAGTCAAGAAGCCCGGCTGAAGCCGGCTCAGGAGCACGAAGAACACAGTCCGGCAACCACACCTGAAGGTGGTGGCAGACAAGGTGCCGGCTTGAAGCCGGCAGGCAGCGCGCGCCAGGACTGTGTTTCCAACGCTCCAGCCGGCTACATATTCTACTCCGCTCGATGCTGTCATGCAAGAACAAGGCGACGAGTGGGGCCCATCCTGACTTTCCCTTGCATGTGCGGCTGGACGGCCTGTTCTGGAGCGTCAAAGCCGCAGCTTTGACATTTTGGGAGGCATGGGGGGCGGCTCTTTTGGAGTGTCAAAGCCGCAGCTTTGACCTTCACTCCAAACACACTCC
>JAVHLO010000665.1 GCA_031082105.1 Planctomycetota bacterium | reverse complement strand
GGGGGACAAGCCCCCGCCCTACTGGCCGCTCCTTGCTCTCCACTCCTTGCCCCTTGCTCTTCGCTCTTTGCTCTTTGCTCTTCGCTCTTCGCTCTTTGCTCTTCGCTCTTTGCTCCGTGCTCACCGCTCTCCGTCACGTACTTGTTAACCGCGACCTTGACGAACTCGCCGCGCTCCAGCGCAAGCTCGTGCTCGTACGCCTGCCTTGCGACCTTCTTCTGGATGACGCCCTCCTCGACACAGCGCACCACGCCGCCCGCACTCTCGACCTCCTTCATGTGCTCGATGATCTTCTTCTCCATCTCCGCCGTGAGCGACTCGATGTAGTACGAGCCGGCCAGCGGGTCGACCGTGTCGCACAGGCCCATCTCGTCCGCGAGTATCTGCATGGTGCGCAGGCTGATGAGCGCCGCCTTCTCGGACGGGATCGAGTACGCCTCGTCGTATGAGCACAACGCCATCGTCTGCGTCCCGCTCAACGCGCTGGCGAGCGCGTAATACGCGCCGCGCACGATGTTGTTTTCCGGCTCTTCGATCGTCAGCCCGCCGCCGCCCCCGCCCGCGATCATCCGGAGCATCATCGATTTCGGATCCGTCGCGCCGAGGCTTTCCTTCGCGATCCGCGCCCACATGCGCCGGCCCGCGCGGAACTTCGCCACCTGCTCCCACAGGTTCCCGTGGATGTCGAAGTTGAACGAGAAGCGCGAGAGGAACTCGTCCGGCTTGAGTCCGCGCTCGATCGCTCGCCGGCCGTAGGTCTCCGCGATGAGCAGCGCGTACGCCATCTCCTGCGCCGGCGTTGCGCCCGACTCGCGGATGTGATACCCGCAGACGCTCAGCGGGTTGTAGCGCGGAAGCTCCTTCGCACAGAATTCGATCGTGTCCACGATCAGCTTGATCGAAGGCTCAACCGGATAGATCCACGTGCCGCGCCCGATGTACTCTTTGAGGATGTCGTTCTGGAGCGTGCCGCGCACCTGGTCGCGCGGGATGTTACGCCGCTCGGCAACCGCAAGGTACATCGCAAGCATGACGGTTGCCATCGAGTTGATCGTCAGCGAAACGCTGACCTTGTCGATGGGGATGCCGTCGAAGGCGGTCTCCATGTCGTCGAGCGTATCGACCGGCATTCCGACGCGGCCGACCTCGCCCTCGGCGCGCGGGTCGTCGGAGTCGAGCCCGTTCTGCGACGGCAGGTCGAAGGCGACGTTCAGCGCGTTCTGGCCGTGAGAGATGAGGTACTTGAAGCGCCTGTTCGTCTCCGTGGGAGTGCCGAACCCGGCGTACTGCCTCATCGTCCAGGGCTGAGCGCGGAACATGAGGGAATGAATCCCGCGAGTGAACGGGAACTCGCCGGGCTTGCCGATGTCGCGCGCGAAGTCCACGCACTTGAGGTCGTCCGGGCCGTAGACGGGCTTCACGGTGATGCCGGATTCGAGCACGACGTCGCGCACCTTTTTTTTCTCGGGTTCTGCGGGTTTCATAGACCTTTCTCCTCTGAACTGCGAATACCACCGGATTCTAATCGAGAATCGGAGACGTGTCAAGAAGTAGGAGAAGAGACAGGGGGACAGTGGAGAGGAGACGGGTGTCGGCTGAGCAGACCAAAGCAATTGTGCAGGAGCCTTCTGAAAGTCTGACAACCCTCTCGGCGGGAGGTGTCCTCTCAGGAAAGAGTGCAGGGAACCCCAGTGCGCGCGCCGACGGGGCAGTCACGACCGCTGTCCCGTAGGGACGCACGATAATAGCCCACCGATTCATCGGTG
>JAVHLO010000664.1 GCA_031082105.1 Planctomycetota bacterium | reverse complement strand
CCGGCGGGCGCATGATGGGCGGGCGGGGCGGGTTCGGCGGCAGAGGCCCCGGCGGCGGCGGCACCCAGCCCGGCGGCGGCGAACAGCCGAGATAGACCATCGCACGGGTGTGCGAACCGGCTCGTTTCTCTCCATTGTTCCAACACTAGGGGGATCAGTACATGCGAACAAGGGCATTGATTATCGTGGCGCTTGTAGTCTGTGGCGCATTCTGGGTCCCATGCAGGGCGGACGAGGAGGAACGCAAGCTCGTCAGGCACCGCTCCGACCACTTCGACATCTACGCGCGAAACGAGGACGTCGCCTCGGAGAGGGAGGTTGAACTCGAGAAGGCGGCCGCGCAGTTCAAGGACCTCATCGGCGTCGAGCCGGTGCGCGGCGCGATCATCCTCGAACCGCGCGCGATGATGCCCGGGCTCGTCAAGCAGATACTCGACGGGATCAAGAGTGGCGGCGGCGTGGCGCCCGTGCAGGTTGCGCCTGCGCCCATCCAGCTCGACGCCGCTGATTACCGCCGGTACATGACGGACGGTGCGGAATACGTCCTGCCCTGGTGCGAGCGAATGGTCGACGAAGAGGACGTGCCGACGGAGGGACTCGGGGCGCAGATCGCCGGACAGGTCCTCGCCCAGATCAAGAGCCAAGTAAACGCGCTCTCGCACGAAGCCGGACATTTCATGCTCATGCACTGGGCTGAACCCAACCCGGACGCCGCTTCCGCCTCGGAATATCACTACGGCAGCGCGCTCATGCCGGACTGGTTCGACGAGGCGGTCGCCGTGTATCTCGAACCCGAGGAGATGAAGGAAACAAGGCGCGGGCTGATGAAGGCGAACTTGAAGCAAAATATCCCCTTCGAGCGATTCTTCACGATGGAACACCCCGCGGCGGGGCTCGAGAAGGAACTCATCGAAAGAACCAACAGGAGCGAGTCTACTGCCCTGCCCGACGGTCCTGCAGGACTCGACCAGGAGGCCGGCACAGTCTTCTACCCGCAGGTGCTGGCGGTGCTCGAGTTCTTCATCGAGCTCGGAGGCAAGGAGTTCGTCCGCAAGATGGCGGAGACCTTCCGCGATGGTGGGGAGATCGGCGAGGCGCTCGAGAATCTCCCGCCCGACTGCACGCGTGACCTGGCGAAGCTGGAGAAGAAATGGATCGCGTGGGTGAAGAAGAACTACAAGGCAGCCGACGCGTTCGGGCAGCTCGCGGGTTTGCTTCCGAGCGAGTCCGGCGTCAAGACGACAAAGGGCGCGAAGGGCAAGGAAGCGCCGACCGCGGCGAACTGGTTCGGAGCCGCACTCGAGGACTCGGAGCCGACGCTCAAGCATCAGTTGGATTTCGGGACGAGCGAGGAACTCGTGCTGGTCGCCGACATTGACGAGGAATCGCACGCATTCGCGCAGGGTTTGAGGAGCTACGACATCATCTCCGAGATCATTTCCGGGGCGGACCGCAAGCGGGCCACCTTGGAACAACTCCTCGGGCTGGCAAAGTCCCATACCGGCGGCGAGGTGACGCTGGGCGTTGTCCGCCGCGGCAAGGCCATTCAAGTGATCTTCGAGCTGCCCGGGGAATAGGAGAATCCACGGTTTCCCGATGTTCCCCAGCCCCGGACGAGCGGAACTCGCCGGTCCAGGGCGGAGCCCTCACCTTTACCGAAATCTTGAGACGTTGAGGTATACTTGGATTTTAACCCGATGGTGGAGCGTGTTTTCCCCCGAAGTTACCATGTAGCTATGAAAAAGGCCAGTTGCCTCGAAACAGGATTT
>JAVHLO010000663.1 GCA_031082105.1 Planctomycetota bacterium | reverse complement strand
GTGCTTTATCTTGACTTGAGCGTATATTGTTTGTACAATGCCTCCCTTAAACCACGTTCCGGCGGCCTGATCGGCCTCTGTGACCGGGTTTGATGTTGATTTGACCGAACACAGGTTGGAGAATACGATGCCGAATCCAAAACGGAGATTGTCCAAGTCCAAGAGGCACAAACGCCGGACGCATGATCATGCAAAGGTGCTTTATTCCGCCCTGACGGGATGGGCTTCCTCGGAGAAGCGAGCGAAGGACGACCCGACCGCCGATCCGACGCTGCCCGGGCTTGCCCGCTGCCCACGGTGCAACCAGCTCAAGCTCCCGCACCGTGTTTGCGGGAACTGCGGCCACTACGTCCGTGCAAAGAAACCCGTAATGGTGGTCAAGGCATGACGATTCACATATCGGTCGACGCCATGGGCGGAGACCACGCCCCAGCCGAGATTGTCGCAGGCGTCCTGCAGGCCGCCCAGAAGTGGCCCGACACGGGGATCCTCCTCGTCGGCAATCAGGACGCGGTAGGCCCGATCCTCAAGTCCCTTGTGACGGAAGTGCCCGAGAACCTGGCGGTCATTCACGCCCCGTCGGTCATAACGATGGAAGACACCCCTGTCGACGCCATCAGGAAGAAACCCGATTCATCGATCGTACTATCTGCGGAACTCGTGCGAAGGGGCGAAGCCGCGGCCATGGTCTCGGCGGGCAACACGGGCGCGTGCGTTGCCATCGCGTCGCTGTTGCTGGGGCTTCTTGACGGAGTGAAGCGGCCCGGCATCGCCGTACCCATGCCCACACCGGACGGCTGCGCCATTCTGATCGACGCAGGCGCGAACATGTCCTGCAAGCCGGCCCATCTGCTCCAGTACGGCGCGATGGCGTCCGTGTATTACGAGAACATTTTCGGCGTCAAGCGGCCCAAGGTCGGGTTGCTCAACGTCGGTGTGGAGGACGCAAAGGGAAATGAACTGGTCAAACAGACCCGGTCTCTCTTCCAGAAATCCACGCTGAATTTTATCGGCAACATCGAGGGGCAGGACATCTACCGCGGGAACTGCAACGTCGTCGTCTGCGAGGGCTTTGTCGGAAACGTGATTCTGAAGGCGACGGAAGGCGTTGCCGAGACGGTGGAGATCCTGCTGACGAAGTCCCTGCGTGGGCTTGTGGATTCTCAAGGCCGGTCGCAGCTTGGCTGCGATCCGGTCGCCATAGTGAAAGAGAAGATGGACTACGCCGAGTACGGTGGCGCGCCTCTCCTGGGACTCAAGGGCGCGTGTATCATCTGCCACGGCAGGTCCCGGGGAAAGGCCATCTGCAACGCGATCCGTGTAGCCAGAGACATAGCACGCCACCAGGTCAATGATCAGATTGTAAACCAGGTCAGAGACTTGCCCCAGTGACACCACACAGCGACGACAAGAAGCCCGAGAATATCCGACCCGTACACATCATTGGTACGGGCGCATACGTTCCGGAGCGGACGCTCACGAACGCCGACTTCGAGAAGATGGTCGACACGAGCAACGAATGGATCGTCACGCGGACCGGCATTCGGGAACGCCGGATCGCGGCCGCCGGCCAGGCCACCTCGGACTTGTGTCTACCGGCTGCGCGGCAGGCGCTGGAGAGCAGCCGCACCGCGGCTTCCGAAATAGACTTCCTGATAGTCGGGACATTCACGCCGGACCGCCCGCTTCCCTCTTGCGGCTGCATGCTTCAGAGCAAGCTTGGCGCCAAGAAGGCAGCGGCCTTCGACGTAGCCGCCGCTTGTTCCGGCTTCT
>JAVHLO010000662.1 GCA_031082105.1 Planctomycetota bacterium | reverse complement strand
GATCTTCTCATCTCCTTTTCTTACACATTTGGTTGCGGCTACGCTGCGCCGGGTCTTCGGTGGTTACCGCTGTCTTTCAGGCTCCTTCGGCGTCTTCAGCGTCTTCGGCGGTTACCGCGCTCTCGGCGTCTTCAGTGCCTTCAGCGGTTACCACGCTCTCGGCGTCTTCAGTGGCTGCATTTTGCGAGGTTTCTCTCATGAAAGGACGCAATCCGTTCATCTTCTCTGCGGTCATGCTCGGCGCGTGCCTTGTTCTTGCCATCGGTGCGGTCGCGGCTTCGGCGGAGGAGGCCGAACCGGTCTGGCGCAGGCCGATCGAACTGCGGCGGTCGGAGGGCCAGATGTGGACGGGCGATGTCCTCCTGAGCGGAAGCGGTTCGCTTGTCCTCGTCTGGACCGCGATGCCGACGGAGCGAACAAAGGACAGGCTCAGCGCGATGCGCACGAGCGCGCTCGTCAGCGACGACCGCGGCAATTCGTGGCGTGAATTCGCACTGCCGGACGAACAGGTCCGCCCCACCGCGTTCGAGATCTTCGGGGATTCGCTCTGCTACCTCGCCCACGGCCAGGACACGATGTCATTCTATGTGGTCGACATCAAGACCGGCAAGGGCGAGAAGCACGACGTCTTCAAGAAGGCCGACATCGAGGGCAACGAATTCTGCCCGGAGTACTCGCGCCTGCTCTTCGAAGGAAACAAGATTTTCCTCGTCCAGTCTACGGAACACCCTGTGCACTACCTCTTCACGATGTCCACGGACGGCGGCAAGACATGGGAGAAGCCGTGCTACGTGGCGAAAGAGCTCTGGCAGAACGACTCGATGGCGCCGGGGTTCTTCATCAGCAAGGACGCGCCGAATGTCGTCTACAACCTCTCCGAGAAACAGGAACTCGAGCCGCACCAGGCGCGGACGGCCGACAAGGGCAAGACCTGGGAAGACCGGGAGATCGGCTTCGGGCTCGAAGGCTCCTTCACCGCGCACTTTGACACGGCGTTCATCGGGAAGGACATCTGCATGAGCTTCATGGGCGGCAAGCTGGTCGGCGGCGAAGAACTCGCGTACTTCAGCACGAAGAGCACCGACGGCGGGCGGAGCTGGACGAAGCCGGTGAAGATCGGGACGACGCGCGCTGCGGACCTGTGTCTCCTCTACGACCTGAAGGCGGTCGACGGCCGGCTGTTCCTCACGTACACGCGGTCCGGCAAGAGCGACCTGTACGCGCAGAGTGCGCACGTCTTCATGAGCAAGAACGGCGGCGACGCGTGGAAGGAACTGGACATCACGCAGAACATCGCGCGCAACACAGGCATGCCGGTCGTGACGGCCGACCCCAAGACGGGCGAGGTGTACTGCGTCTTCGAGAACCTGCCGCCGGAGGATGAAGCGAAGGAAGGCGGCAACCACTTCCTGCTCTTCAGGCGAGCTGCGAAGCCCGACGATCCCGCCGGCGCCGCCGCAAATGCCGACAACGTTGCTGCGATGGTCCAGGTGCTCGTGAGCGATCTTGACAGCTCGGACCACGGGACGCGCGAAAGGGCGACAAGCGACCTCATGGCGCTCGGAGAAGAGGCGATGGCGCCGATCCGGAAGGCGATCGAAGAGACGAAGAGCCTTGAAGCAAAGACCCGGCTGGAAAGGGCGCTTGCGCGCTACTCGGGCGAGTGGTGGAAGGGGGAGTAACGGAAATCGCGGCGCGACAGTCGGAGCACGGGGTGTCTTGAAGTCCCTCACCCCGACCCTCTCCCAGAGGGAGAGGGGGAAGCGAGTCCCT
>JAVHLO010000661.1 GCA_031082105.1 Planctomycetota bacterium | reverse complement strand
CGAAGGCCGACAGTTTGTAGTGGCGCCGTCAGGCGCTCGATTGGACAACGCCTTATGGCGTCACCACGAACTCGAGCAGCATGTCGCCGCGTTCGCAAATAGTGCGGACTAAGGACTATCAGCTTGCGTGTTCGGCTCGGCTACACTCTAATTGCAAAACCCTGTCTTGTCAAGAAGTTTTGCAGGTGGGCCGGCCAAGGGCCTTTGGAGCGCGGTGGCAAGCGAAGCGCGACACCGCTTTGGCTTTTACAGGGCTGCTCTGGAACAAGGAAAAAGCGCCGTCGTCGCTTCGCTCTGCCGGCGCAGTCCATAGCGTGCGCGGCGCACACAGAGTTCGCAGCACGAGCACGAGCACGAGCACGAGCACGAGCACGAGCACGAGCGGGAGCACGAGCGCGAACACGAGAGGTTCGCGCGCGAGTCCGGCCACCAGTATTATCTATCTTCCGGTGCCCCGATCTCCTGTTGTCCTGATATCCCGATTTCCTGGCATCCTGGTCCCCTGATCTCCTGATCCCCTGGTATCCTAGTCCACCGTCCACAGGTACATGAACCGCGGGGTGCGCTCGTCGATCAGGCGTTTCAGGTCGAGGGCGATGCTCCCCGCGTCCGGTTGCCTCCTCTGCGCGCCCGCCGCCATCAGCAGATCGAAGAGCGAAGGCGGCCTGCGATACTGGATGACGCGCGCCTTGCCTATCCGGCCGAGCCGCTTCGCCTCCTCGACCGCGTCGTCGAAGAAGCCGAGCTTGTCCACGAGCCCGTTCTCGAGCGCCTGCTTCCCGGTGAAGACGCTCCCGTCCGCCAGCTTCAGTATCGCTTCGCGATCCAGGTTCTTCCTCCCTGCGTCAACGACCTCGACGAACCTGTCGTACATCTCCATGATCATCTTATGGAAGAGCTGCCGCTCCTCTTCCGTCATCGGCCGCAGGCCCGATCCGATGTCTTTCTTGTCGGCGGACTTGATCGTTTCCCCTCGCAGCCCGATCTTCTCGAAGAGACCCTCGTAGTTGAGAAGCTGCATGATGACGCCGATGCTGCCCGTGATGGTCGTCCGATGGCACATGATGAGGTCGCACGGGGCGGACACGTAGTACCCGCCGGACGCTGCGATGCTGCCCATGAAGGCGATGATCGGGACGTCTTTCCGCTTCTCTCTGAACCGCATCGTCTGGTTGTTTATCTGTTCGCACGCGGTGATCGACCCGCCCGGGCTGTCCACGTGGAAGATGATCGCGCGGACCTTGTCGTCCTTCTCTGCGCGCTTCAGGGCATCGATGGTGTCCTCGACCACGTCGCCGGACGACGCGAAGAGGAACGATTCCGTCCCGCTCATGATCGGGCCCTTGATGTCGATGACGAGTATCTTGTCCTTTGCGCCTTCATCGCCCTGCAGGAGCTTCTCGTGCAGGCCTCGGGTCGTGATGACCCCGTCGTCGAAGGTCGTGGTGCCCAGCACGAGCGACGCGAGGAAGACGTTGAGGCCGCAGGATGTCAGCATGAAGAGGACCACGAATAGCATGCCGACGCACCCGAAGAAGGTCCACCTCGGCCTTGCCGGCGCGCGTTCAACGACCGCCGGCCCGACGACGCGCGCCATCGCCGGTTCCGTGGGCGGCTGCGGATGCGGTTGCGGTTGCTGTTGAGGCTGCGGCGGTTGCTGCTGCGGCTGTTGCGGGTTGCCGCTTCCGTCGACATGTCCGTTGCTCATGCGAGACCTCCAAAAAAGAGAATTCTCCCTCTCCCTTTGGGAGAGGGCGGGGGTGAGGGACTACTGTACGCC
>JAVHLO010000660.1 GCA_031082105.1 Planctomycetota bacterium | reverse complement strand
GCCCAGCGACGCATCTACGCCGATCACGCATCCGGCGTGGATGATGCAGCCTTCACCGGCCTTCGCGCCCCCGGAGACCACCGCTGAGGGATGGATGAGGCTCAGCAGTGTGAGACCTGCTTCCTCGGCGGCCCGCGCGAGCTCCGCCCTGCGCGCATTGTCGCCAAGCGCGACTACCACCCGCCGGACGCCCTTCCGACGCAGGCCGGGCAGGAGACGCTCGTCGCCCAGCACGGGCAACCCGGCGACCCGCGCCGGAATATCGCCGCGCCCGGCGCATGCGTCGAGAAAACCGAGCACCTTCGCGCGTCTACCCAGCTCGCGCAGGATGTCAAGGGCGATCCTGCCCTCGCACCCCGCGCCGACTATGACGATATCTTTCCTGTGCGGCATGGCCCGGGTTACACCATCAAAAGCGAGAAACGAAAAGCGAAAAGCGGGAAACAAGCGGCGCAAGCCCTTGTGCTTCTCGCTCTTCGGTTCTCGCTTCTTGTCCTACGGCTGCTTGTCCGGTATCGAGCTGAAGTACTCCTTGAACGCGGCCAGCGTCTTGGCGTCGTACAGCACGAAGTAGACCTTTTGCAGGATCGCGTTCCCCTTCAAGTGGGCGAGCGCCTCGTCGATCATGATCTGCGCGCACCGGTCCACCGGGAACGCGGCGATACCGGTCCCGATGGCCGGCAACGCGATCGAGTTTATTTTTTTTTCGGCCACGATACGAAACGTGTTGCGGACCGAATTCAGCAGGCCCTCCTTGGTGGTCCAGCCGCCGAGCGACATGCTCGCCGCATGGATGACGAACTTGGCCTTGAGCTTCCCGGCGCCGGTTACGGCGGCCTGGCCGACGGGGATGGTGCCGATCCGGTTGCACTCCTCCTGAATCTCTTCGCCGCCTTTGCGCCGGATCGCGCCGGCAACCCCGCCGCCGAGGATGAGGTCGTTGTTTGCGGCGTTCACAATTGCGTCGACCTCCATCTCCGTCAGATCGCCCTGTTTCAACTCGATCTTCGATTTCATCGCGTTTTCCCCCGAAGTGGAGACTGCTCGCCCGCCTACCGGCCGGCGGAGCCCGCCTCACTGGCAGAGAATCTCCTCACCTTCACGTCGGCAGGCAGGTCCAGGACAAACTCGGACTCGTTCATCTCGGTGTTCACCTGCGCATCGTGGAATTCGACGAAGGTGACATCCTTGCTCGTATCCTTGTACTCGAACTTCTCGACAAGAAGCGTGACCGCGTCCAGCCACAATCTCACGTGTTCGATGAATTTGGCCAGCTCGGAGTCGGTCGGCTTCAGAAGAAGCACGTGGTGTCGCTCGTCCGCCGGACCGCCACCCGGCGCGTCCTTGGCTTCAGAGTCTCCCTTGCTTTCGTCGGTCGCCTCCGGCCCGGTCCCCGCCGCCCCATCGCGCTCCGGATCGGACTTGTCGCCCTCAGGACCGCGTTCGCGAGGTTCGGTTTCCCGGTCTGTTCCGCCGGTCGGTTCCAGTTCTACCGAGAACGCCTCGAATATCCCCGACCCGACCCGGGGCGCCAGCATGAGCCGGGTCAGCAGCGGGTTGGCGCGCGAGAGTTCGTAGATCTCGGCCTCCTTGAGGTCAACGTAGTAGACCGCCAGTTCGCGCGCGGTCACCAGGCACCGGCCAGGGCCCGGCTTCTGCGTGTCCCACCTGACCAGCGGCTTGCCGTCGGCGCGCAGCAGGTACGAGAAGACACCCTCCGACACCACCGGCTCCTTCGAGATCGCCATCTGTTTCTTTTGAACGAAGCGCGCGCGAAAGG
>JAVHLO010000065.1 GCA_031082105.1 Planctomycetota bacterium | reverse complement strand
CTCTGCGGCTTCGTGCCTTACTACAAACTGCGCTACTCAGACAGGCTGCTAGCTCTTCGGGTTCCGCATGTTCCTGGGGCGAATACGTATCGTAGTGTCACCGGAACGGATCAACAACCGTCTCAGTTGCTCCAGGATGATGGTCTCCTGCTGGCGAACCCACTCCGCCGTGCAGGACAGCCGCTTGGCGACCTGCCTTAACGTCAACGGTCTGCCCGAACCCAGCCCGTACCGGAGCTGGAGTATCTTTGCCTGTTTCTCGTCGATGGCGCGGAGCAGCACGTCGAGTCTGTCCTTGTCGATGACGCTGGCGATGGGCTCGTCTCTCTCTCTCATGCTGGGCGCTTCCGACCACAGCAGGTCCAGTCCCGTTGTTCTTCCGTAGCCGCTGCCGCTTTCGATCGAACGCTTGAATATCCGCGCCGTCTCATGGGGCAGCTTGAGCTTCCTGGCCACCTCTTCGTGCCTGGGCTCGCGGCCGAGCCGGGACGACATGGTTCCGGCGACCGATTTCCACTTCGAGATGAGATCCAGAAGGTACGCGGGCACACGCATGTTCTTGGCCATGCCTTCGAGCGCCCGCTTCACTGCGAGCCGGATCCACCATGTTGCGTATGTGCTGAATCGGTTCGGTCGATTCGGATCGAAACGCTCGACCGCCTTGATCAGCCCGATGTTCCCTTCCTCGACGAGGTCAAGAAACGAAATACCGCGGTTCGCATAGTGCTTCGCAATGCTCACGACAAGGCGGAGGTTTGCCCTGATCAACTTGTTGCGCGCGCGGCGGTTCCCTTTCTTGATGAGCCTTCCGAGTTCTTTCTCTTCCTCAGCGCTCAGCAACGGGACGCGCGCTATGTCGCGAAGGTAGGTTTCTATCGCTGTTTCGCGGCGAGGCAACACTTGTGGTCCTCAGCCCCAATAGAGAAGACTGCGGAACGCGTCGTGACAAGGAGAATATAATAGTATTCCGTGTCTGCAAAGTCAAGAGAAACAAACCTCAATCGTGAGCTGCGACTCGACCTGAGACCTAGCCCCGCCCCGTGGCGTGTTCGTCGCGTCCCGGGGACCCCGGCTCGGAGCGTTCTGCATAACGCCTGAGCGGGCAAGTAGTTGTGTCGCACGGCTGGCCGCGGGTGTGGCCTGCGGGGACTGATTGCCCCCGGGATCCACGACCGAGGACGTCGCGTCGCAAATTGGCCCGGGCTCAAGACGCGGTGCGGAGAAATTCGGCGATGCGCCCAACGACCTCACGCTGCTGCGCGTCCGTCAGTTCAGGAAACATCGGCAGGGCGAGTACCTCTCGCGAGGCCCGCTCGGATCTCGGAAACGAGCCAGGTCTGTATCCGAGCGGTTTGAAACACTTCTGCAGGTGCAGTGGGACGGGGTAGTATACCTCGGTCTCGACGCCGTTCTGCTTGAGATACGCGCGCAGCTCGTCGCGGTGCAGGCAGCGCACGACATACTGGTGGAAGACGTGGCTTCGTTTCGGCAACCGCGCCGGGGCGATGACCTTGTCCGCTATCCCGGCTTCCGTGATGAGCCGGTCGTAGTTGTCGGCGTTGCGCTGCCGCGCGGACATCCACTGGTCGAGATGGCGCAGCTTGACATCGAGCACGGCCGCCTGGATGGCGTCAAGCCGGCTGTTGATGCCGACGTAGTCGTGGTAGTAACGCTTCTCGCTGCCATGCACGCGCAGCATCTTGAGCAGTTTCCCGAGCCGTGCGCGCTGCGTGGTGACCAGCCCGCCGTCGCCCCACGCGCCGAGGTTCTTGGAGGGGAAGAACGAGAAGCAGCCGACATCGCCGAAGAGTCCGGCGGGTTTTCCGTCGAACGTTGCGGCAATCGCCTGGGCGGCGTCCTCGATGACCGGCACCCGGTACTTTCGCGCCAGTCTCATGAGCCTGTCCATGTTGCAGCACTGGCCGTAGAGATGGACGGGCATGATTGCCGCGATCCGTTTCCTTGATTTTCCGTTCTTCGTCGTCTTGCCCGCGCGCACGGCGTGACCATCCATGTACTTCTCCAGTTCGACCGTGCACATGTTGTAACCGCGCTCCTCGATGTCGACGAAGACCGGCGTCGCCCCCAGCCGGGCGATGGCACCCGCGGTGGCGAAGAACGAGAACGGGGTGGTGATGACTTCATCGCCGTGCCCGACGCCGAGCGCCATCAGGCCGAGGAGCAGCGCATCCGATCCCGAGGCGACGCCTATGGCGTACTTCGTATTCAGCCTGGCGGCCACGCTGGTCTCGAATCGTTCGACCACCGGACCGAGGATGAACCGCTGGCTCCCGAACACCTCGGCCAGCGCCGTGTCGATCTCGCCCTTGATCGCCCGGTACTGCTGTCGCAGGTCAAGAAGTGGAATCGTCATCGTCGGCACTCCAAACAATGCAGCGAAATAGACCCGAGTACACTGGCGGAAGCCACTGAAACACACAGAAACGAAAGGAAGAACACAAGAAATCGAAGAAGCCCAAAAAGACCATCAACCGTGTCTCTGGACTCACACTTTCCTCTTTCCGTGTCCTTCTGTGTGTTTCCGTGTGATTCTGTGGCTCGCGGACAGGGGCGCCAGGATCTTGGATCTTGCTCCGGATGAACGACAGATGTTACCAAGACAGACGACGCAGAGTCAAACAAAACTTGACTTTTGCCGGGGCGGAGGGTGTAATAGGCTCCGATGAAAGTTGCTCTGGTCAATCCGTCCACTACGGCGACCCGGAACGTGGTTCGCGACATCCTGTCCGGCTGCTGGTGCAAAGGCCGCCGGATCGGCGGCGCCTCGGTCCCTCCCTACATGCTCCTTTCGATCGGGGCGGTGCTCAGGCAGGCCGGTTTCGAAGTGGCGCTCCTCGACGCCCAGGCCGAATCGCTGTCCGCGCAGGAAGCCGCGGGCCGGCTGCGCGACGCGGGCGCGCTTGTCATGAGTTCCTCGTCCATGACGTTTCGCGAGGACCTCGCATTCCTTGCGCAGGTGAGGGCGGCGAACCCGCGTGTCACCGTGATCCTTTTCGGCGCCCATCCGACGCACATGCCCAGGTACTGTCTGGCGAGCGAACACGTGGACGTCGTTGTCAGAGGCGAGCCGGAGTACCTGGTTCGCGACTGCGTTCGCGCGCTCGAATCGGGCCGGCCGTTCAACACGGCCTCACCTGGCGGCAAAGGGATCGCGTTCAGGGGTGAGGCCGGGCCTGTGGTCGGCGGCCAGGGCGAACCCATCACCAGCCTGGACGACCTGCCGTTCATGGCGATCGACCTGCTGCCCGGCGGGGCCGCGTACTTCAACCCGATCGCGCTCCGGACCCCGTACATGACGATGATGACGAGCCGGGGCTGCGCGGGCAGGTGCACGTTTTGTCCCGTCCCGGCCTTCTATGGCCGCAAGGTGAGGGTCCAGTCTGCAGGCCGGGTCTTTGCCGAGTTCGATTTTCTCAAGCGCAACGGGTTCCACGAGGTCTACCTGAGGGACGAGATGTTCACCGTTTCGCCTTCGCGGACGGCGGATCTCTGCGACATGATGATCGCGAGGAAACTCGATTTGAGCTGGGTCTGCAATGCGAAGGTAGGCTCGGTCGACAAGTCGATGATGCGGCTCATGAAGAGGGCGGGCTGCCATCTCCTGAAGTTCGGCGTGGAATCGGGCAGCCAGAGGATCCTTGACCTTGCGCGGAAGGACATCAAGCTGGAGGAGACCGAGCGCACCTTCCGTGACGCGCGCGAGGCGGGGATCGACACGCACGCGCACGTGATGCTTGGAATGCCGGGCGAGACGCGCGCGACGATGCGCGAGACGATGCGGTTCACGCGGCTCATCCGGCCGACCACCGCGAGCTTCGGGATCTGCACGCCGCTGCCCGGGACGCGGCTCTTCGATATCGTGGCGGCGAAGTCGCCCGAGATCGAGGACGGTTCCGCCTGCGACCTTGCGAAGCTGCATTCGACGGCGTTCTTCAGCCGCGCGTTCACCGATCTTCCGCCGGAACTGCTGGAGGAGTCGATGAAGCGCGCGTACTTTGAGTTTTATTTTCGGCCGGGCTATCTGCCGGAATGCGTGCACCAGATGAGCGGGCAGGGCGCGCTGCGGCGGCTGGTGCGGGCGGGTATGCAACTGGCGGCGTTCGCGTTCGTAGGCGATGGGTAAATGATCCGGGAAGGCCGGCATCCCTGCCGGCCCGTTTTCCAGGGGAAGCCGGCAAGGATGCCGGCGCTCCCGGATCATGATGGCGTTTCCGCGCCAATGATGCCTGTACTGCGGCACACCTCAGGAATACGGGAAATATGCCGGACGACAACTCACAACAGGGAAACAGACCCGGTGCGATGAGCACAGTGACAGTGCTCGTTCCGCTGGCGGCGCTCATTTTCTGTTTCACGGCGTTCGGCGTCTGCGACAACGACATCGGCTATCACCTCACGAAGGGCAGGTTCTTCCTGGAACAACGGAGGCTTGCGTCGCCGGACGAGTTCCTCTGCAGCGGCTATCGCGGCCTTGATTTTCTCGACAGGTGGGGTTTCCAGATCGTCGTCCACATCATCCATGCGGCGCTGGGCCTTGCCGGGCTCATCGCGGCGCGGATGTTGCTGGTCGCGCTTGCGTTCGTCCTGCTCGTCTTCGTTCGGCTGGACGACGAAGGGCGTCCGCTCTGGCTGTGGCGCGGCCTCGTTGCTGTGCTTGCCATGCTCGTCTGCTACGAGCGGTTCAACCTGCGCGGCGAGGTCTTCTACCATCTGTTTGCGCTCGGCTGCTTCATCGTGCCGGCGCTGTACTGCCGCGGCCGGTGCCGCAGGCTCATCTGGGTCTTGCCCGTCGTGCAGCTCGCCTGGGTCAACATGCACGGCACTTTTATTTTCGGGCCCGCGATACTGGGCGCGTTCGTTCTCGGCGAGGCGCTTTCCGATCTCCTGGGCCGCCGGAAGGTCCCGGCCCGGCCGGCAGTCGGCGCGCAGGGTGACTCGGCCGGCGCTGCCGGCGGGCCGCCGGAGGCCGGAGTCGATCCGCGGTTGCGTCGGTCGACTTCGGCGCTCACCGCGGTCTTCGCGCTTTCGATCGCCGCCTCGTTCGCGAACCCGCGCGGGCTCGACGGGCTCCTGCTGCCGGTCAAGATGATGTTTCGCATGTTCGCCGTGCCGTGGTACCAGCAGTCCGTGGCCGAGCTTGTGCCGACCTTCTCGAGATACGAGGAATTCCGGGCGATCGCGTTGCCGGCATTCGTGGCGCTCATCGCGCTGGCCGCGCTCTCGGTCGTTTTGAACCGTAGAAACGTGCGC
Source organism: Planctomycetota bacterium (assembly GCA_031082105.1). Taxonomy (GTDB): domain Bacteria; phylum Planctomycetota; class MHYJ01; order JACQXL01; family JAVHLO01; genus JAVHLO01. The sequence goes on along the minus strand of JAVHLO010000065.1, from coordinate 6,681 downwards.
GCCGGGGAATTGTTCGTGGCGCTGTTCACGCTCGCCTTGTCGGTTGCGGGCAGGCGGAACATCGGCTTCTTCGGGTTCGTCGGTTCACTGTGTCTCGTCGCGAACGGAGAACAGGTTCTCAAACGGCTTGGCGCGGTCCTGGCGGGCAGGTTCGGGCGCGGTGCGCGCATCACGGGAGCCGTGGCGGGCCGGGTCGCGCTGGTGCTTGTCGCGGGTCTCCTCTGCATGGAGCTCGTCAGCGGAGGGTTCTACGTCGCGGAGCGGTCGGATCGCGAGTTCGGATTCGGACCGGTGCGCGCGACGTACCCGGTCGAGGCGGTTTCCTTCCTCGTCGGGCAGTCCGACAGGGGCGGAGGTGTCTTCACGAACTGGGACGCCGGCAGCTACCTGCTGTGGCGCGCCTTTCCGAGGTTCAAGCCGTACATAAACTCGGAGGGCGACTACAGCCTCGAGCTGTTGTCGATCTATCGAAGGATAATGAGCGGCGCCGTCCCGTACCAGCCCGAGCTGGACCGGTTGGGGATCGACACCGTTCTCCTGCGCCACCGATCTGAAGACACGAAACCGCTCATCGCGCGCCTGTGGAGAGACAAGGGCTGGCGGCTGGTTTTCTGGGACGATGTCGGCGTGGTCTTTTTCCGGACGCGGGCGCAGGAGCCCGGCGCGACCGCCGGGCCGGCGACCGAGGCCGGGGCCGCGGTGGAAACGCGGCTGGAGGAGCTTGCCTCGCGCGACGAAGGGCTGCCGGCGGGCCGGACGGAGGAGGGCGGCTTCTTCCGGCGGATCGGCCGGTATTTCGATCACGGCGCCCGCTTCAGGGCCGCGAGGAAGCACCTGTTCCTTGCGGGGCTTATGGACGCGATGGGCTTCAGGGACCTTGAGCGCAGGGAGCTGCTGCGCGCGCTGGATCTGTACCCGGACTTCCCCGAGGCGCTCAACAACCTGGGCGTGAACCTGGCAGTGGACGGCGAAACCGCCGATGCGAAACTGCGGCTGCGCAAGGCGCTTGCAGTGCAGCCCGGCTACGTCAACGCGCTGCGCAACCTCGGCACGGTCTTCCTCCAGGAAGGGAACCGTGCGCAGGCGATCGAGACCTACCTGGAAGCGCTGTGCGTGAACCCGCGCGACCGCATCGTGCCGACTCTGCTGGCGCGCACGTATCTGTCGCGCGATTCCGAAGGCGATTCGCGCAGGGCGGTGGAGGCGCTGGAGGCGGCGATCGAACGGGACCGGGACAACATCGCCGCGCACGAGCTCCTGGTCCAGATCTTTGAAGGTGTCGTTCGGGACGCGGAGAAGGCGGAATTCCATCGCGGGGAGGCGCGCAGGGCGCGCGACGAGGCACATTCGATTCCGGCGGGGGTCGAGTAAGCGGACCTTAGATTTTAGATTTTGGATTGAGTATCCTGCATCTGCAATTGTGTCGCGCCAATCCAAAATCTAAAATCTAAAACCCAAACTCCCGGATCGCGGGTTTGCTCGCGCGTAGCGTCTATCCCTTTCGAGCCTGAAAGCATTGGCGAGCTGGCGGAGTGCGCGCCAGACCGGCATCCTGACGGGCGAGATGCGCCGGTTGGCGAGCACCTTCACGGCGAAGTAGAGCAGGAAGCCGAGGAACTGCGAAGGGATGCGGCTGAGGCAGGCGAGAATGAACTCCGACCACGCGGGCGCATAGGCGGCCACGGTACCCCATGCAGAGAGCAGCATCTGGCGTCGTTTCCGGCCCGGCGAGAAGCACTTCAATGGCGACGGCGTGGAGCCAAAGTACGCGCTGAAACTCTGGAAATCGCCCTCGAATATCCCCTGTTCGCGGGCGTACTCGCCGAGCGGCGTACCCGGGTAGGGATGGTAAATGTAGAAATCAGCGAAACCCGGCCGCGCGCGGACGGTGAACCGCACGGACTCCTCGTCCGTGGATTCGGCGCCGCCCGGCAGGGCGAGCATCGTAGAACTCACCGGGACCAGACCGTGCTGCCGGACGGTTACGAACGCGTCCAGGATGCGGTCGTCGCCGACTGGGCGCGCCAGCAGCCGCGCGCGGATCCCGGCATCGCCGCACTCGATCCCCATCCGCACGGACCTGCAACCTGCCTTGCGCAGCAGCCGGGCGGTCTCGTGAGTCACGTCTTCGCAGCGCATGTAGCATTCGAACGGCAGCCCCACCCGCGCGCGGTACTTCCCGGCGAACTCATCGAGCCAGCGTGTGGTGTTGCCGTAGGCGAACACGTCGTCGTTGAACCGTATGAACTGGGTGGGATAGCGCCGCCTGACGAGATTGACTTCGTCGATGACCCGGTCAACGCTCTGTCGCCTCAGCACCGCACCGAGGCCGCGGTACATCTCGTTCCACTTCGAATTGAAACAGTACGGACATGCGTACGCGCATCCCCGTGATACGATGAAGCTCCTCACCGGATGGTCTCTGACCCATGCGCGCTCGTAGTACTCCGAACGGTCCGAGAACGGGAGCGAGTCCAGATCTTCGATGAGCGGTCTCAGCGGATTGGCTTTTCCCGCGACAACCAGGTTGCGTATTCCGCCCGGGTCCGCCCCGGCCTGGACATGTTCGGCCAGCTCGACGAGCGCGCCCTCTCCCTCGCCTCTGCAGAAGGCGTCCATACCGCTGGCGGGCTGGTCCTGCGGGAAGAAGGTGGCGTGCGGCCCGCCCATGACCGAGAAGAACCTGTACCTGGCCGCGAGCGATCGATTCAGCGAGTAGTAGTACCGATGGGAGCCCGTCGTGGCGGAGTAGGCCACGATGTCCGGCGAGAAATCGCCGGCAGCGCGGAAGACGTCCGTCTCGGAGACCGACACGATGTCGGCCTCGTGTCCTTTGCTCTTGAGGGTGGCGGCGAGGGAAATCACGCCGACGGGATCGTATAGCTCGGGGGTTCTGAGTATGAAGAGGATCTTGGCCATTGGGAGCCGCCGGACCTACGGAGGAGTGATGGTCAACTTGAACCGCCTTGCCCGCCCATCCGCACAGGTCTCTCTCACGAGATGGTCTTTGCCGGGCGCGAGGGTGACGTTCATCCGGACCGGTTCGCCCGCCCCGGCCAGTTCGCGGCCTGCGGCGTCGAGGAACACCAGGGTGACGAGGAATTTGACTTCCGCTTCGGAGACGTTCCGCAGCAGCGCCTCGACCTCCAGCGTGCCGCCGACCTCTCGTTCCATGAGGTCGACCTGGAGCGCGGAATCGAGCGGCGGCGCGACCTGGAGCACCTGGCCCGTCAGGTCGGAGGGCGGCGTCCTTCGCGGTGACCTGCAGGCCGGCTGCATAAGGCAGGCGAACGCCGCAAGCAGCAGCGTGAAAGCCAGTACCGGTCTTCTCCGCATGGGTTCATCCTCATCGCACTCCAGTGATCGTACCAGCGCAGGTCTGAAAAGTCAAGTGTTTCCGAGACCCGCCACTTTTGCTTGCAAAACCTTTCCGTTTTCGGTACGATTCGCTGCTATGATAAAGGTCAAGATCGACGAGATTAAGCCCGGCGACAAGCTCGCCCGGACTCTGTACTATCAGTATGGCGCGCCGATATTGACCGCAGGAACTACCCTCAATCAGAAGTGGATCGACAAACTGAGGGTATTCGGATACCAGAGCGTGTACATTTATGATAAGGACCTCGAGGATGTCGTGGTCTATGATTACGTCGATCCCGCGGTGCAGCGGCGGCTGGCCAAGCGGGCCACGAAGCTGTTCGAGAATCTAAAGGAAGAGACGCGCGGCGTCTTCGAACCGGCGATGCTGAAGACTTCTTCGACCGATGAACTGCGGGCGAAGCTCGCCTCTCCCGAAATGCAGAAGGCCGTTTCGCGGTTGAAGATCGGAGATCAGTTCCTTTCCGACGTGGAGACGATCGTGGCCGGCCTCCTCTCTGACCAGGAGGTCTGCCTGAGCATCGGCGTCATGAAGACGTTGAACTCATACGTCTTCGACCACTCCCTCGAGGTCACGATAAGGTCTCTCCTGATCGCGCGCAAGGTCGGCTTCACCAGCCGCGAGCTCTACTCTCTCGCGCTCGGCTGTCTCTTGCACGACATCGGGTACGTGCTCACACCCGAAGATATCCTGCTCAAACGGACGAAGCGGACGGCGGCGGAGGAGAATGTCCTGAAGCAGCATTCGCTGGTCGGATACTACCTGCTCAAGAACGAGCGGGAAGTCGGTATACTTCCCGCGCACGTCGCATATCAACATCACGAACGGGTGGACGGTGGCGGATATCCGCGCGGCCTGGTCGGCTCGAACAGGCTCGAGAATCATTCGCTCGACGACACTCCAGGCGAGAAGGTCGGACACATCCACAGGTTCGCCGCGGTGGCGGCGGTCGCCGACTTCTACGACACGCTCGTATCCGACGGTCCGCTGGGGAGGGGCGTTGCGCCCGACACGGCCGTCAAGATCCTCAGGGAACTCGCGGGCACTCACTTCAACCAGACCGCCGTGGACGCATTCCTGGGGATCATCCCGGTCTTCCCGGTGGGGACGATGGTGATGTTCACCGACGGCGACCTCAAGGGGTTCAAGGGCGTCGTCATCTCCGTTTCGCGCGGCGACCTGGACCTGCCGACGGTGCGCTGCACGATGGCCGGCAAGAAACGCCTTGAGAAGACCTTCGACGTGGATCTGCGCCAGACGCCGATGCACATCAAAACGGTGAGCAGGTAACCGGGACTTGTTCGGATAGAGCCTTATGTTCCGCTTTGCGCTGAACAACGTGCTGACCCGCAAGCTCCGCTCCATCTTCGCCCTCGTGGGGCTCGCCATAGCCGTCACCGGCATCATCGCCCTCATCTCCGTCTCCGCAGGTCTGCGCGCGTCGGTGGACATGAGTCTCGCCATGATAGACGGCCTGGTAGTCATCCGCAGGGATTCCGTTGACCCGATACTCTCGAAAATCCCCGCTTCTCTGGAAAGCCAGATCGAGTCGATTCCGGGCGTGCGCGTCGCCGTCCCGGAAATATGGGAACTCGCCCCGAGCGTCGAGGGGAAGAACACGCTCCTCGAAGGTATGTTCACCGCGCTGGCGGTCTTCGGTGTCGACCCGACGAAGTGCGCCCGGCTCAAGGGCGGAGGTCTCTACGGGCGGCACCTGAAGGAGGGGAAATTCATCGAGCCCGGCGATGAAGGACAACAAGTCGTGGTGATATGCACGGACGTTGCCGAGAAGTACGGCAAGAGGATCGGGGATGAGATTTCGATCGCGAAGCACCGCTTCAGGATAAAGGGGCTTTACGACACGGGCGTCTTCTTCCTCAATGCGGCGCTGGTGATGCCGATAGATGTCGCCCGCAAGAAGCAACTGTTCCCTCCGGACGTGGTGTCGAATTTTTTCGTTGAAGTCGAGACCCCCTCGCAGATCCCCGCGGTCGAGTCGGCTATCGAGGCATTGTCTCCCGACATCGACGCAAAGAACACCACCGAATGGTCGGAAGAATTCCGCGGGATCGCGCTCAACCTCGATGCGTTCCTGGTCGCCATCGCCAGCATCGGGATACTCGTCGGGACTATCGGCATTCTCAACACCATGCTGATGAGCGTGATGGAACGCGTCTCGGAGATCGGGATACTCAAGGCCAACGGATGGCGCAAGGGCGACATACTGAAGCTGATCCTGTTCGAGTCGTTGTTCCTGGGTCTGCTCGGCGGCCTCGTAGGCGCGCTGTTCGGGTGGATCAGCGCGTGGGTCGCCGGCTTCTTTCTGCCGATGGAGCCCGTCGTGCACTGGTGGCTAATAGCCTTGAGTGTCCTGCTGGCGTCGGCGCTCGGCATCGCAGGCGGGCTCTATCCGGCGTGGTATGCCGCAAAGCTGTCTCCTATTGAAGCGATCCGCTTCGAATGATCGAGTTCCTTGACGTTCACAGGATGTACAAGACCATCGCGGGCGACGTCCATGCGCTGCGCGGCGTGTCGCTGTCGTTGGCGGCGGGTGATTTCGGTTTCGTCATCGGCCCGTCGGGCAGCGGCAAATCGACGATCCTGCACCTTGCCGGGGCCCTCGACCGGGCGAGCTCGGGCGTCGTGCGGATCAACGGCGAGGACCTGTCGAAGCTTGACGACCGTCGCCTGTCCCGCTTCAGGAGGGACAACATCGGCTTCATATTCCAATCGTTCAACCTCATCTCCAACCTGAGCGCTCTCGACAACGTGTTGGTCCCCATGCTCCCTGCGGGTATTTCGAAGGCGGACCGTGACCGGGCGGCGGAGATGCTGGCCGCCGTGGGGCTCGAGAACCGGCTGCATCACAGACCGAACCAGTTGAGCGGCGGAGAGCAACAGCGTGTGGCGGTCGCGCGCGCGCTGTTCAAGAAACCGACCGTCGTGCTGGCCGACGAGCCGACCGGCGAACTGGATTCGGTCACCGGTCGTGAAGTCTTCTCGCTGTTGAGGAAAGCGAACAAGGATTCGCGCTGGACGTTCCTCGTCGTGACGCACGACCGGACGCACATTTCGCAGGGGGACAAGTTGTTCTGCATCAGGGACGGGCGGTTGGTCGCTGACGCCGAGCAGCATGCTTTTTCCTAAAGGAGAGGGCATGGTGCTTCCGATTATATGATATTGTGAAGGCGCTTTCGCCGCCTGCGGTGCGGCTGTGCAGCCGTGCGCATCCGGACCAGCCTGTCGCGGCTTCTGTTGACGCTGCAGGGCGGGGCAATGCCTGTCGGCAAGCAGGCATGAAA
>JAVHLO010000659.1 GCA_031082105.1 Planctomycetota bacterium | reverse complement strand
GGGGCAATTGACTTTCGCGCTTTGCGTGCTTTGCGGTGAACAAATCTCGTCAAAAAAACAGACTTTTGTCGGATTGTGGTACAGAGGAATGCGAGAGGATGCCGGATCTGATGCGTCGAACGAACAAACTGCGGATCCTCCATGTCATCACGCGTCTAGTTCGAGGCGGCGCGCAGAATGTCGTCATATCGATGGCCGAGGGGCTGGCCGGGCGCGGCCACTCCTGTATGATAGCCTGCGGGCCTGAGAAGGGCAGTGAGGGCGAGCTCTTCTCGCGCGCGGCCGAGGCGCGGCTGCCCGTGACGGTGATCCCGGGACTGGTTCGCGATGTGAGCCCGGCCGACGATCTGCGGGCGCTGTGCGGGCTCTGCGGTATCATGAGGGCGGGCAGGTTCGATGTCGTTCATACGCATACGTCGAAGGCCGGTTTTCTGGGGCGAGCAGCGGCATCCCTCGTCGGCGTGCGGACCATCGTCCATTCCCCGCACGGCCACATTTTCTCCCCGACCGGTCGTATCCCGGGCGTCAGCGACAGGCCGGCCATGAGGTCGGTTTTCTACTGGATCGAACGCCTGGCCGCGCGTCTTGCCCATCATGTCGCCTGCCTGAGCGAGAACGAGATGAAAGAACTATCGCGCCTGCACATTGTGCGCAGGCACGCTGCTTCCGTGGTCAGAAACGCCGTTGACGTGGAGCGCATCGAAGAGGAACTCGCTGCATGCGCGGGGCGGGATGTCGCGCCGGCTGACATTCGGGCCGCGGTGAGGCGGACCGTGCGGGAATCGCTCGGCGTTCCGCAGACGGATTTCGTCGTCGGGGTCGCCGGCCGGCTTACGTCGGAGAAGGCCGTCGACGTGGTGATTCGAGCCGTAAGGGAGATCCTGTCGGGTCGCTCGGACTGTGCACTGATTGTTGCCGGCGATGGACCTGAGCGTCCGAGGCTGCAGGAACTGGCCCGGAGCCTCGGCATCGAGGCGAAGACGCGGTTCCTGGGGATGCGCCGGGATCTGTCGCGGGTGCTCGCCTGCCTCGACGTCTTCGTGCTGCCTTCGCTCTACGAGGGGTTCGGGCTCGTCATCCTGGAGGCGATGGCCGCCGGCGCGCCGGTGATCGCAACGCGTGTCGGAGGCGTTCCGGAGATCGTTGAAGACGGTGTGACGGGCCTTCTGGTCCCGGCCGCCCACCCGGGAGCGCTGGCGGATGCGATATGGAAAGTGGCTTCGGACAAATCGTTTGCACGCGCGCTGGCGGACCGCGCCGGCTCGCACGTGAGAAGACACTTCAACATGGCTTCGATGATCGACACCGTGGAGAATCTGTACTTTTCCTTGGTTGAGCGGCGGGGCCGGCGTTGACGGCCCGCCCCGGGCGCTATTGCCGCAAAAAGGCGCAAGCAGGCGTTTCGGCACGCTGGGTTTCCGTGGCAGCTCCGGGACCAAACGCTTCCCACGGCGCCGCACCGGCGTACTTTCGGATCGTTGCAGGGAAAGTCATCGGTCATGGAATTTGATCTTCACATACACTCGCGGTACTCGTTCGACTGCGGGCTGAAGCCTGAGAAAATCGTGCGGATCGCGAAGAAGCGCGGATTGCGTGGAATAGCGATCGTCGACCATGATACGTGCGAGGGCGGCATCGAGGGGCAGAAGTACGCAGATCCCGATTTCATCGTGATCCCCGGGATCGAGATACGCACGACAGAGGGAGACATCATCGGGTTGTTCATTACGGACCCGGAACGGCCGGAAACAGATGACGCGGTGAAAGTGATCAACTGGATCAAGGAGAG
>JAVHLO010000658.1 GCA_031082105.1 Planctomycetota bacterium | reverse complement strand
GGGTCGGGGGAGGGGGCGGTTTTGTGTGCGGGTAGGCTGGTGCGAATCCAGTGAGGAGGCATTTCATGAAGGTTCAACGATCCTTGCGCGCAACGATCGCGTTCTACACTGTACTCCTTGCCGTCATCGTCTTCTTTGATGACGCGAACCCGGAGACGGAGCAGGCGAAGCCCGGGACCTACGTGGACATCCACATGCACTTCTCGAACCAGCTGGCCGGTGTCGGCCCCGATTCCGGCGGCAGAAAACCGCCGGGCGGCAAACCGCCGGGCAAGTTCGAAGACGAGGATTTCATCGCGTGCGCGGACAACATGATCGCCCACATGGACCGCTGTGGCCTGCAGAAGGCCGTCGTTATGCCGCAACCGAGGCTGGCGGGGCAACCGGGCTGCTATGGATACAAACAGATTCTCGCGGCCGTCAGAAAATACCCGGGCCGGCTCTACCTTGGCGGCGGCGGCGGCGCGCTCAATTCCATGATCCATTCCACCGCACCTGCCGATGTGACCGACGCCGTCCGCGCTCGATTCAAGGAAGAGGCGTTGGCGATCGTCAAGGAAGGCGCGAAGGCCTTCGGCGAGTTCGCCGCCCTGCACCTGTCCCTTAATCCCCAGCATGTCTTCGAGGAAGTGATTCCTGATCATCCCTTGTTCCTGCTGCTCGCCGACATCGCCGCGGAACACGACATCCCCATAGACATTCACATGGAGGCGGTTGTCAAGGACACACCGCCTCCCGACAATCTTCGCCGGATCAGTACAAAGAACCCGACGACGCTCAAGGCGAACATCGCCGGGCTTGAACGACTGCTCCAGCACAACCGCAAGGCGAAGATAGTCTGGCAGCACATGGGGTGGGACAACATCGGACAGATGACCATTGGCCTCTTGCGGGAGATGCTGGAGAAGCATCCGAACCTGTACCTCGGCTTCAAGATTGAAGAGCGCTCCTGTCAGGTCGGGACAAAGTTGCCGATGCCCAACCGGATCGTCGACGGGGAGATGCAGATCAGACCGGAGTGGATCAAGTTCTTCACGGACTTTGCCGATCGCGTGCTGGTTGGGTCCGATGAGTTCATCGGCATTGAGGGAAGGACCGTTCGCCCTCCCCAGTCATTCGAGGAGACGTGGACCGCGGTGATGCAGTTGCCCGCAGACGTGATGAGCAAAGTGGCGCGCGACAATGCAATCAAGCTTTACCGTCTCGACTGACGATGCCGCAGGGCGGGGCGGTGTTTCGGGGAACCGAGCCGCGACCGAGAGGGAGCCGTCTTCGACTTCGCATTTGCGATTTTGGATTGTAGGAGGCAGCTCCGACTGCCGACCGGCTCGCCGGGGGGCGAGGCTCTTGCCGAGCCGGGTACGTGCCCGCAAGTCATTGATTGCAGCGCATCCGCCCATCACAGGCCCGGAAGGCCTGCCTGCCATTGGGATCAGCGTGTCCGCCTGCTATTTTGCCTCCGGGCAGACGAGTTGCGCCGAGATCTGGCCGTCGCTCGCGCCGCGCTTGATCGGCAACGACAAGACCTCCGCGACAGATGTGCCGCTCGGACCAGTCGCGCCGCCTGAGAGGCTGTAATCGATGGCGATCGTCGTTCCTTCCGGCATCCCACCCCAGACCGACCGCTGATAGTAGTCCATGATCCCCGACGCGGCAATCTGGAGCCTCGCAGGGCTGCCCGGCGGGCCGTTCTGCGGCACCACCTGGATCGACATCTGTGTGCTCCGCACGCCGCCGACCGACTTCCGCGCCAGCTCGACGCCGTTCTTGTCGACCAGTACGAAGGCGTGCTCGCCCGCCTCGATTTCG
>JAVHLO010000657.1 GCA_031082105.1 Planctomycetota bacterium | reverse complement strand
AAAGGGAGAGGGGACAGCTACTCGCCCCCCAATGTCGTCGCGCCGCCGCAGAGCGGGCACAGGATCGGTCTGCCGCCGCAGGTCGGGCATGTGACCACCCCCGACCCGCTGCACTCGCCGCAGTTCACCATGCCCGAGCCGTTGCAGCTCCCGCAATAGACCCAGCCCTCGCCGCTGCACGTGGTGCAAGTTACGTTGCCCGAGCCGCCGCACGCGCCGCAGCTTTCGTATTTTCCGCTGCCGCCGCAGGAGCCGCAAGTCACGGAAGTGACCCGCGTCTTCTGGACGGGCTGGGTCTCCCACCTCTCGTAGGGTTGGCCGTTCTCGTCGAACCCGACTTCCACGAGCGTTTTGACCCAGTCAGTGTATTCTTCCTCGCCGTAGACGGACCCGGAGCCGCCGCATGTGCCGCAGCTCAGCCGACCCGATCCGCTGCATGCCGAGCACCATTCGGTCGGGGAGCACGAGAGCGTTCCGCCGCCGTCACAACGACCGCAGGCAACCTGCTTCGTACCTCCGCAATCCGGGCAAGTCACGGTCCGCACGTCCTGGCATTGCGGGCAGGTCAGCGAACCGCGCGCCGCGCAGTAGGTACAGGCAGTACCGCGAGCGAACAGCCGCGACGTCTTCCGCGCCCAGTCTGCGGCCAGGCGCGCGAGACCGTAGTTGGTGACCATCTCGACACGCTTAACCTTCACCGGCGCGGCCATCTCGACCTCGACTGTCGACTCGACCTCAACGAACTTGCCAAGTTTGGCCTGCGGGCCGAGGCTGCCCGTGAGCGTCAATTGGCCGTCGCCGTCGACTCCAACAGCGCCGCCAACGATCCCGCTGCTGATCCCGAGCTTGCCGCCCTTCGACTCGGACGACTCCTGCCCGAAGAGGCTGAACCCGCCGCCGGCCTCGATGCCCACCGCAGGAGCCTCTCCGCGCTGAACACCGATCTGGGCCTCAAGCGCGTCCTTGAAGACGATCGAGCCGTCCTTCGATGAGTACGTCGCGCCCGCGCGGTGGCTGAGGGAAACAAAACCGAGGACCTTCGCCTTCACGCCGCCGCTGACGGTGACCTGCGGCGCGCCTATTTCCGCTGTGACCTTCAGGCTCGGCATGAGCGCCGCGAACGGATTGATCAGGGCGAACGGGCTCATGAACTCGAACGTGACCGACGTGCCTTTATCGGCCGTCGAAGCAGCCTCGCCGGCGGGCAGCGGGACGACGACCTTCTTGTAGAGCACCTTCTTCAGTTCCGGGCTGATCTTCCGTCGCTGCTCGAACATCTGCTTCTGCCATTCGACGAAATCCGCATTCGCCTTGTCCCAGTCGCGGATGACGACGGCGTCCTGCGCGGACACAGCGCAGACAGTGACTGCGGCGACAAACAGGAGCAACGCGCCGAAGAAAGTCAAGACGCGGCTGCGGCGCCGGATGACATCGAGTGTAGCATTCATACGTTTGAACCCTAATGCGTATCGCGTTCCAGTTGATTGCATGGCAAATGTATGCGAGTTGGTTCCGATAGTGCCGCGCCTTCGGCGCTTGCCCCATCTTGTGGCACACTTTTCACGCCCTGACGGGCGCGGCTATTACCTGACGCCGCTTCACGGCTGGCCATTCTCGCATTCTCTCGTTCTCTTTCAAGTCTCGTTCAGTCCCTGTTCTCTCTTAGGTGTGCTTCTCGTGCGCGATAGAGCAGACGGTCCGGCCCGAAACAACAAAACAGGGACTGTACGAGACTTGTAGGAGACTTTACATGATCTCAGCCGGCGTTTTCCACCTCGAAACGCGCGTTCCCGGGAAATCGAAGTCCGCT
>JAVHLO010000656.1 GCA_031082105.1 Planctomycetota bacterium | reverse complement strand
TCTCTCTCGCCGGCGAACTGGCCGCCCAGGAGAACAAACAGGAGGATCAGCTTGTCGACATCAACTTCCAGGATGTCGACGTCGAACAGTTGCTGATCTGGGCCAGCCGCTATACGAACACGCGGTTCCTCTACGATGCCTCGATCAAAGGCAAGAAGATATCCCTCTATGCGAAGGGAAATCCCGTCCCGCAGAAGGCAGTCTTCTCCGTCCTCCAATCCGCGCTCGAAATGCAGAAGTACATGCTGGTGCCCGTCGGCGACCCGGAGGCGCGCATCTTCAAGGTCCGTGTGGCCGCCGACGCCTCGAAGCTGCCCGTGCCGGTCCTGGGAGTTGACGAAGACCTCCCGACCGACGAGAGGATGATCACGTCGATTATCACACTCAAGTATGCCGACCCGCGCGCGGTCCAGGTCGCGCTCCAGGGATTGCTCACCCAGGGGCCCGGCGGCATCCAGACCATCGAGGAAGTGAACGCCATCATATTGACCGACTACGCGCTGAACCTGCAGCGGCTCACCAAGATCATCGAGCTCATGGACCGCGAGAAGCCGGGTATCAAGGTCGAGGTGATCGAGCTGAAGAACGCGAGCCCCACCGACCTGCAGCAGCGCCTGTCGCAGTTTGCGCAGACGCTCATGGCAGCCACGGCCACGCGGAGGGCCATACCGGGCCAGCCCGCAGGCCAGCCGGAACCGCTTCAGTTCATCGCGGACGTGCGCACGAGCTCGCTCATCATCCTCGGCATGGAAGAGCGAATCAACCAGATGAAGGATCTCATCGCCAAACTGGACAAGGACGTCGAGGCCCCGCCGCGGAAGATCCACATCTACTCGCTCAAGCACGGCAACGCGAAGACGATGGCCGACTACCTGAACCAGATCTATTCGGACAGGACGACAAGGCCCACAACGCCCAGCACGCCCGGCGAGCAGCCGGGCGCGGCACGCCCTTCGCCGATCTACACCGCACCGGGATCCTCGGGCACAGACCAGGAACCGCCGCCCAGGATCGTGCCGGACGAGAAGAACAACGCGCTCATCATCGTCGCGCCGCAGGAGGTGTTCGACGAACTGAAGCTCATCATCGTCATGCTCGATGTGCGTCGCCCGCAGGTCTTCATCGAGGCCGCGATCGTCGAGGTCTCCGGCGAAGGCAAGCTCGAGTTCGGATTCGAACTCTCGCAGACGGACGGAGTCAAGGAAGGCCAGGACAGAGGGTTTGGCAGCACCCACCTCGGTATGTCGACGCTCGAAGACTCCGACGACGACGGCGAACTTGAAAGGGTCCCGGCTATGGACGAGGGGCTCTGGACCGGGATCTTCAAGGACAAGTACGGCAAGATCCCCATCCTCCTGCAGATGTACAAGACCCGTACGGATGTCACGATCCTGTCGAACCCGCAGATCGTCACGAACGACAACGAAAAGGCCACGTTCAAGGTCGGCGACTCCGAGGCCACGGCCACACGCACGTATCCGGGCGGCGGACAGCAGTCGCAGTTGACCTTCGCGGGCTACCAGGAGGCGGCGATCTTCCTCGAGGTCACGCCGCAGATCAGCGAGAACAACTACCTGCGGCTCCTCGCAACCGTGAAGATCGAGAAGTTCGGCGCCCGCCCATTCGCCGAGCTCCCCCGCAACAAGAAGACGCGCGAGCTCACTGCGTCCATCACCGTGCCCAACGAGCGCACGCTCGTGATCGGGGGATTGACGGCCACGGACGAGACGGAAGAGGAGAGGGGCATTCCGTTCTTCAAGGACATCCCCGTGCTCGGCGAACTCTTCAAGCGGACCGAGACTGAGACGAAAAAGAC
>JAVHLO010000655.1 GCA_031082105.1 Planctomycetota bacterium | reverse complement strand
TACAATTGTCGGTAGTGCCAAGAGCTCTGGCGATTGCGCCCTTGGAGAATCGCGCAGGCTCGAAGCCTGCGGCTGCCGTTCGTCAATGACGCGGGCTACAGCGCGAGCGTCTTCGCCCTGGCGCCCTTGATGCGGTTCAGGTCGCATTTCAGCGCGGAAACCTGCTTCGCCGTTCCGCACAGGTGCAGGAGTATCAGGCCCCGCTCTTCGCAGGCCCTGTCCGTCTCGTGCAGCCCGACGCGCAGGTTGATGATGCAACCATGCTTCGTCAGCGCCTGCTGGACCAGAGGAGCGGCGGAGGTCCGCTTGCTCACGGTTACAGCCATGATCGTGTTGCAGCGCATCTTGATGCCTCGAAAAAAAGCCGCCCTCCGGGCACTCGAATCGCACCACGGAGACACAGAGAGCACAGAGAGATTTCACTCTGCCGGGTCTACAACCGGTCTTCTGATCTCGTTCTCTGCGTTCTCAGCGTCTTTGCGGTGAAACAAGACACTGTCTCTGTTCACAAACGAGTTGCTCGCTCCCCGGATGTGAACCTCACGGTTCGCCCTTGCGGACACTGAAGCCCTGGCTACCGCGCGCGCACCAGCATCTCCGGCGGAATCGAAAGCGTCTCCAGGAGCGGAGTCGCGCGCGCGAGGAACTTCCGGGCGTCACAATGGTAGCCGCTCGTCCGGGCCAGGTTCGGCAGCCGCTTCGACCAGTACTCGTTGAACGCCAGCATGTGGAGTTCCCGGACGTACTTGGCAAAGAGCGACGCCAGCGCGAGCCCGAAGTTCCTGTCCTCGCCGTCACGCAGGAAGCTCACCAACATCGCATCGCCGGAGTCGCTCACAACACAATACACCGAGTCGGCCGGCGACTCCTTCAATGGCACGATGTGCGACTCCGGGAAGACGGCCTGCAGATTCCGCGCGTAGTACGTCTTCCCTCCGTGTTTGCCCGCGTGCACGACGAGCCGGGGATGGCACAGGAAGTCTCTCGACCCGAGCCGGCCGCAGCCGCCGTCCGGCGTGCGAAACAGGCACAGGCCGGAGAACCATTGTGTCCCCAGCCTTGAGCGCGCGCCTGACCGCGAGCCCCCGCAGGTCTGCGATGACCGACACTCCTCCCAGAGTCGACCTATGAGCCTGCTTGTCACCGCGAACAACAGGTCGGCCTTGTTCAGACCGCTGTCGACGAGCCTGTTGAACTCCTGCGGCTCAACGATCTCGCACCGCACGCCCCGCAACGCACTGGCTTCGCCGGACCGGCCCAGCGCCTCAACCCCGTTCCCGATCACCACACGCGTCGCCTCTACCGGCAACCGGATCCGCGCGTCCCGGTACCACGGGATCTCGCGCAGCTTCTCGCAGTGGCCGGGTGAAATCTCCTCGAGCAGTTCCTCCCAGGCGCCGAACGATGCGCCGGGGTGAAGACAGGAGAAGAATGCGAGCACGGACTTCTCGAGCTCGGCCAGGCCCTTCCGTGGCGAATACAGCTTCTTGCTGTCACAGACCCTGATGCCGCGGCCGGCCTCTCCGCGACCGGACGTCGCATGGTCACGAGACGCCCACGACCTCCCGGTCTTCCCCTCGTCCCATTCCTGTCTGAAACTGACGGATGCGACGACGAGGGGACCGAGCATCGGCCCGTATCCCGCTTCATCGATTCCTGCTACGATAGGCATGATAAAAGCGTTCTCCCTCTCCCTTTGGGAGAGGGCGGGGGTGAGGGACGAACATCCGCCCCGGACCGGCAGCCGGCGCGGCAACCTTCTCTATTGCGTTTCGCTTCCAACTCAGAGTCCAGGGCGTCTGGAACACCCTCACCCT
>JAVHLO010000654.1 GCA_031082105.1 Planctomycetota bacterium | reverse complement strand
GGCAGCAACTGCGTCGCGTATTTGAAGATCGGGGCGAGATCGGACTTGAAGAAGACCGATATCGAGGCGCGGCCCTTCTTCGTCTCGAAGGCGTAGAACCCCTTGTGCACCTTCACGGCTTGATCGAATTTGCCGAAGCTGATGAAGGCGTCGTCGACCCGCGTGCACTCCGCGCTGAGCAGGACTCCCCAGACGAGGCCGTAGCCCTTGCGCGGCAAGAGCGGCTCGGGCGACCGCTTTGCGATCGAGAAGGCGAGCGCGTTCACGCCGGTCTTCACTTCGAACGGGTGCGTGGTGGTCAGCGGCTCCTTGGCGCCATCGGGCCAAACCTCGGCCGTGTACTTGCCCGCCGCGAGCTCCGCGACGAAGAACCCCTGCGTGTTCGGCCGCGCAGTGTACTTGGTCTTCTTGTCCGATTGCGCGACGAAGCTCACGCCGGCGTCGCGAACGGGCGAGCCGGACTCGTCCACCACCTTACCGACCACGATCTCATCGGTCGGCATCTGCGCCTGCACGTCGGCCTGCCAGGGGAACGCGGCAAGCGCCAGGATCACCGTGCACGCGTAGATGACCGGCAGGCGGGACAAGACCGAGAATCGCAACATGAGACGTTCCTCCAACAATGACAGGCTGTCGCTGCTACTCATTGATTCGTGCCTTGTGCAGGGCAGAGAAGTAGACCTTTTGCCCCGAGAGCCCAATGAACCGCCATGACGCCAGGAGCGCCAAGGACGCCAAGAATCATGAAGAAGCCAAATTCGACCGGATACGGGAACGGGGACTTCAAGAGACTCCGACGAGACAACAGCACGTCCAGTCTCGTGCAGGTCTCTTCAAGTCCCTGTTCTCTTCGCAAGCAAGTCTATTCGTTTTTGCCTGTGGTTTCAAGCATTTCGTATCGACTTTTTCTTGCGCCGCGCGGCGGGATGTGGTAACAGTAGTTGCATGACCGTCTTCAAAGAATTCCAGAGCACGATCTGGACCGTGATCCGCCGGGCGAAGGATCAGGACGGCGAGTCGCTGTCGCTACTCCTGCAGCGGTATCGCGCGCCGGTGCTCGGCTATCTGCGCAAGCGCGGGTTCGACGAGCACGACGCAGAGGACATCGTCCAGGATGTGTTTCTCAAGTTCCTCAAGGGCGGGGTGCTCGCGAAGGTGGAACGTGAGAAGGGCCGGTTCCGCGACATGCTCCTCGCGGTCACTAAGAATACGGTGAACGAACATCTCAGGAAGCAGTTGGCGTTGAAGCGCGGCGGCGGCGCGGCCATGAGGTCGCTCGACGAACAGATCGGTGGCGACAGCCGCGAGCTGTCGTTCGGCGACGTGATCCCGGAGAGCGACATCAGAGAGTTTGACGCCGCCTGGGTGGAGAGCATCCTCTCCGGCGCCTTTGAGAAACTGCGCGAGGAATGCGCACGCGAGAAGACGCTCTACTACGAGGTACTTTCGCGGTTCCTTGCCGGCACGACCCGGTACGAAGACCTCGCCGCCGAGTTCAGGATCAAGGCGTCCGATGTGAGGAACTACCTGCACTATGGCAGGTTGAAGCTCAAGCGGCATATCCGGTTCCTGGTGAAAGACCATTCACTCTCCCGGGAAGACTTCGAGAACGAACTGGGCCTGTTCGCGGGGATACTGGAATAGTCCGGTCCCCTCTCCCTTTGGGAGAGGGTTAGGGTGAGGGTATTCTGAACACCCCGGAATTGGAGTGCAAGAGAGTACGTCTCTCCAAGAACGTCACGCAGGCAAGATTTGCCGTGGGATAACAGAAGCCCCTCACCCCCGCCCTCTCCCTTTGGGAGAGGGTTAGGGTGAGG
>JAVHLO010000653.1 GCA_031082105.1 Planctomycetota bacterium | reverse complement strand
ACTGCAAATTCCTGTTTCGTCGAAAAGTCTTGACAGCGACCTACATAGCAGGGGCATAGCATACCAGCCCAGGGCGAAGCCCTGGGTAAGAGGATGATTGTCGTTTGATGAGCCCTGAAGGGGCGCAACATTTGAGGGAAGAAAGAGGGCTCCGTTTGTTGCGCCCTTTTCCGCCTCGGCCGATCCGCGGTGGCGGACAGGGCTTGATTGCCTCATGGTCTCCGGCTACTGCAGGATGTTCGTTGCAGCTCGACATTTCTGATGTCTCTCTGTGTCCCCGTGGCAAACATCCCGCCCCAGGATGATGCGAAGGAGCAGGTTCGTGAATGTCCCGGACAACGAAAAATACCGGAAGGCGCTTCATGTGCTCGCGCGACTCCAGTCCGCCGGGTTCGAGGCCTACTTCGCCGGCGGGTGCGTCCGCGACATGATCATGGGCAGGCCGCCGAAGGACTACGACATCGCCACGAACACACCGCCGGACGAGATCGAGCGACTCCTCCACCCCACCATCGCCGTCGGCAAGGCGTTCGGCGTAATTGTCGCCCTGCGCGGCGAAGACCAGTTCGAGGTCGCATCGTTCAGATGGGACGGCCCGTACCGCGACGGCCGGCATCCGGAGGTCACGAAGCTTTCTACGAAAGAAGACGACATCGCGCGCCGCGATTTCACCGTCAACGGGCTGTTCTTCAACCCCGCAACCGGCGAGGTGCTGGACCTCGTCGGCGGACGCGCGGACATCGAACGCCGCCTCATCCGCGCGATCGGCGACCCGGTCGAGCGGTTCAGGGAAGACCGGTTGCGCATGATGCGCGCGATCAGGTTCGCATGTCAACTCGGGTTCGCCATCGAAGACAACACGCTCGCGGGCGTCAAGGCGATGGCGAAGGCGATCGTCAGCGTCAGCAACGAGCGCATCGCCGATGAGCTGAGACACATACTCGTTTCGAACGAGAGGCGCAAGGGGATCGAGCTGCTGGACGAGACGGGCATCCTCGCCGTGCTCATGCCCGACGTGGTCGCAATGAAGGGCGTCCCGCAGCCGCCGCAGTTCCATCCGGAGGGGGACGTCTTCGAACACACGCTCCTCTGCCTGCAGCATCTGGACAACCCGTCGTGGCCGCTCGCGCTCGCCGCACTGCTCCACGATATCGGCAAGCCGCCCACCATGCAGAAGCTCGACAGGATCAGGTTCCACGAGCACGAGACCGTCGGCGTCCGCATGGCGCGGAGGATCTGTGCGAAGCTGAAGCTTTCCAACGACGAGCGCGACACGGTCCTGTGGCTCATCGAACGTCACATGGTCTTCAAGGACGTGCAGAACATGCGGCAGGCTACGCTGAAGCGGCTGTTCGCGCATCCGCTCTACAAGCAGCTCGAAGAACTGCATCGCGCAGACAAGCTCGCTTGCGATGGCGACATGAGCACGCTTCAATTTTGTCGCGCGAAGTACGCCGAGTACGGCGTGGAAGAGATCAAGCCGAAGCCGCTTCTCACTGGCCACGACCTGCTCGCGCTGGGGCTCGAACCCGGTCCGGTCTTCGGCAAGGTTTTGCGCGCCGTAGAGGACGCCCAGCTCGACGGCGAGGTGAAGACGCGTGAAGAGGCGATCGCGCTCGCCTCGAAGCTGGCCGCAGAATCTCAGCCGAACTAGCCCGGCCCTCTGGGAGCGCCGGCATCCTTGCCGGCATGTTCATCCGGGACCGCCGGCATCCTTGCCTGCATTCTCATCCGGGAGCACCGGCATCCCGGCCGGCAGTGCCGCACAGGCGTCTCGCCTGTGCCCGTCGACACGTGGGAAGCGTGAGACCTTCTCCG
>JAVHLO010000652.1 GCA_031082105.1 Planctomycetota bacterium | reverse complement strand
GTCGTTCCGAAAATCCCCCTTGGCAAAGGGGCCCGACCGCGGTCGGGATCGCGGCTGCGGCCTTGAGATTCAGGGGGTTGTCGGTTCGGCGCTGGAGTCCAAAGGTCAAAGCTGCGGCTTTGACGCTCCAGAGCATGTGATGCCCGCCTCGGAGGCGGTCCGAGGTTTTGATTTCGTTGGAGTTCTATGATGGCTGTCCGAATCAGGATGACCCGCACCGGGCGAAAGAACTCGCCTTCGTACAGGATCGCCGTGTTCGATTCGAGAACGCGGCGCGATGGAAAGTACATCGAGAAGCTCGGGCAGTACAACCCGGGCGCGGTGGAATCGGGAAAGAAGGTCACTGTCAACCGCGACAGGCTCATGTACTGGATCAAGGTCGGGGCGAAGCCGACCCTGTCACTCGAACGCCTGCTGAAGCACACGGCACACCTCTAGCTCGGATTATTCGCGTATCCAGGGAACGGTGCGACAGACTGTCATTCCCGCGTCCGCCGCAGCGGGTCCGCCGTGGCGGAAAAGCGAGAATCCGTGGATCACCGATGCGACCGAGACTGTCGGAATCCCGTCTTGTCCTCTTGCCGCAGCACCGCTTGCTGGATTCCCGCTTTCGCGGGAATGACATTTCCATGGTTCTTCGTAGACTAGCCAGCTGGGCCGCGTCCGAGCCGTGGCATTCGCGGGGGCGGTACCGGCATCCGGCGGCTCGTGGCGTGGAGACTGCCCGTACGCGTGGGCCTGTCTGACATGTCCGACCTCATTCGAGGCCATTTGGCGGCTCCCTTCATGAAGACCCTTCGACCTGTCGAGTGGGTGGGCGGACCGAACGGGCACCTGCGCGCCCTCGATCAGCGACTCTTGCCCGGCAAGGTTGTCTACCGTACCTACCGCAACGTCCCGGAGCTCTGGGAGGCGATCAGAAACCTCACGGTCCGCGGCGCACCTGCGATCGGCGTCGCCGCCGCATTCGCAGCATACCTGGGTGTGCGCGACCGCCAGGACCTTGAACCGCGCCTGTTCCTCCGCGGTCTGCGCGCCGTCTGCGATTACCTTGTAACCGCGCGGCCGACCGCCGTCAACCTGCCCTGGGCCATTGAGCGCATGTACTCGCTTGCCGTAGAGTGTAGCACCCCGCTGCCGGGCGGGGTGCCCGCGAACGCGAGTGGGAGGGCGAGGTTCCTGCCGAGCAAAGAGCAAAGAGCGGAGAGCAAGGAGCAAAGAGCAGGGAGCTGTGAGTGGGCAAGCATCCTGCCGAGTCGGTCGCGCGCCACAGGCGTCCCGTCCGTGCCGCGTCTCAAATCGGCCCTTCTCGCGGAGGCGAAGGCGATCTGGGCCGAGGACCGCGCCGCGTGCAAGGCGATCGGCGATCACGGTCTGAGGCTTCTTCGCAACGGCATGACCGTTCTCACACACTGCAACGCCGGCGCGCTTGCGACCTCGGAATACGGCACCGCGCTCGCGCCTATCTACAGGGCGCACGAGCGCGGTTGGAAGATAAGGGTGTTTGCCGACGAGACCCGCCCGCTCCTGCAGGGGGCGCGACTCACCGCGTGGGAACTCAAGCGCGCAGGGATACCCGTCACCATTCTCTGCGACAACGCCGCCGCCGGCCTGCTCGCGTCCGGGAAAATCGATTGCGTCATCACCGGCGCGGACCGCATCGCCGCGAACGGCGACTCCGCCAACAAGGTCGGTACGCTGGGCGTGGCAATACTCGCGGCGGCGTACGGAGTTCCGTTCTACATGGCCGCGCCGTTCTCAAGCGTCGACCTGAGCCTGCCGAACGGCAAGAGGATACCGATCGAACACAGGCAAGCT
>JAVHLO010000651.1 GCA_031082105.1 Planctomycetota bacterium | reverse complement strand
TCGCCCGTCTGGCCGCCGGCCGCGCCGTAGGGGGCAACTACCAGTGAAGCCTGGCCGCTCGTCGTGGCCGTAGGCGGGAGTGTCGAAGTCCATGTCATCGCGCTTCCCGTCCAGCCCATGAACTGGCCGGTTGTCGGCAGGTTGTTGGGCAAGGTCCACATGCCGCTTGCGGCGATATTGTCCGGCGCTTTGAAGCCCACGTATTCCGCCCCGTTCCCGGCGAGTTCCAGGAAGCGCACTTCGCCGGTCTGGCCGCCGGCGGCGCCGTAGGGCGGAAACGTGAGGGCATCCTGGCCCTGCGTCTCCGCACTGGCGGGAAGCGTCGAAGTCCACGAAAGGACGCCGCTGCCGTTCGTCGAGAGGAGCGCGCCGAGGCTGCCATCGGTGCCGGGCAGCGTCCATATCTGGTTTGCCGTCATCGAGTCGACGGCCTTGAACCCGACGTACTGCGTGCCGTTCCCGGCCAATTCCCGGAACCGCACCTCGCCCGTCTGGCCGCCGGCCGCGCCGTAGGGGGCAACTACCAGTGAAGCCTGGCCGCTCGTCGTGGCCGTAGGCGGGAGTGTCGAAGTCCATGTCATCGCGCTGCCCGTCCAGCCCATGAACTGACCGGTCGTCGGCAGGTTGCTGGGCAAAGGCCATATGCCGCTTGCGACGATATTGTCCGGCGCCTTGAAGCCGACGTATTGCAGCCCGTTCGCGACGAGTTCCTGGAAGCGCACTTCCCCGGTCTGACCGCCGGCGGCGCCGTACGGGTTGAACGTCAACCCGGCCTGCGCGGAGGTCGCGACCGAGCTGATGGTCGGCGCAGAGGAGAATGCCGGCAGTCCGCCCGTGCCCGTGAGGATCGTGCCCGCAGCGCCCGCGGCGATCGTCTGCAGCGCGCCCGTGCCGTTGCCGACGAGCAGGGCGTTCGAAACCAGCGTCGCCGAGCCCGTGCCGCCGCGGGAGACGGACAGTTGGCCGGACCAATTCACCGTGTGAATGTTGGAAACGGAGCTAATCGTGACATTGGTGTCGTTGGCAAAAGTCTGCGTCGCGCCCGTCATGCCGTTCAGGCTCGTGATCCCGCCCGACGGAGGGTTCTGCCAGCTCGGCACGCCGCCGGACACGGTCAGCACCTGCCCCGCAGAACCGACGCCCAGCGCATTCCATGCGCCCGCTCCGGAGGTGTAAAGGATCGAGCCCAGGGGAGTGGTCGATGTGTTCAACCCTGTCCCACCGTAGGTCGGGGCGAGCAGTCCCGCGCTGATATTCGACGCGCTCGTAAAATACGCGCTGCTCTGGCCGTCAAGCAGGTCCGCGTTCAGGTTCGTGTTCACCGTGCCGTTGTTGATCGGGACGTTGCCCGCGACGTTGCCGGGCACGTAGCCCTGCAACGTCCTGGCGCAGAAGGCGAACGCGTGCGCGGTCAACGGCGACCGTGGCGCCAGCGTTTCGCTCTCGACCGTGATCGCAAGCCAGAGGTCCGTGTTGGACTGGAAGACCGTCAGCGGAATCCCGCCCACGGTCGCATCGCCGACCAGCACGTTGTAGACGCCGTTCGTCACCGGGAGGCCCGACTGGTTCTCGGTGAACTCGACGTTTCCGCCCGACTCGGCGTCGTAGATGGTGAAGGAAAAATCGTACGAACCGGTCAGGGCGTTGCCCGACGAGTCGGTCAGCTTGCCCTGCACACTCAGTATTGTCTGCGTGTCTTCCGACGCGGTCCAGAGCAGGCCGGTGAACGCCGCCAGGAGAGCGAATACACGCAAGCCTTTCTTCACCATGATCCTCAACCTCCAACATGAAACCACAATGACGGTACGATGGCGGAACGT
>JAVHLO010000650.1:1046-1841 GCA_031082105.1 Planctomycetota bacterium | reverse complement strand
GCGAAGACGGCCGCGGCGCCGGGCCGGCAGGCGGCAGCCGCGCGGGCGGAGGGAGGGTGACGCGGCCGACCGGCAAGGCCGCCGAATACCACACGCTGCTGGCCGCGGACCTGCTGAGCGAGGAGATGGATTTGCCGTCTGTCGTCGCCCGCGTCGCCGCCGAGAATAAAAGGATGCAGACTCTCCTCCAGATCGGACAGCGGATGACTTCCGAACTGGACCTGGCGGTGCTGCTCGATTTCATAGTCGATACCGCCGTCGAGATGCTGAAGGCTGAGAACGGGTTCATTATACTCGTTGATACCAGGGGCGTATCCAGCGTACACGTCGCGCGCCGGTTCGACAAGGCGGAGATGCGCTCGCCGGAATTGCAGTTCAGCCATTCCATCGCCGAGGAGGTCGCGCGGACCGGCAGACCCATCATCACCGGCGATGCGAGGGCCGATACAAGGTTCAACGCCAGCGACAGCGTGCGGAACCTCGCCATCTCTTCCGTGATGTGCGTGCCCATGCGCGCGAAAGACCGGACGATCGGCGCGCTCTACGTGGAGAACCGAAGAGTCGCGGACGCGTTCTCGGACGACGACAATGACCTCATGCAGGCGTTCGGCGACCACGCGGCGATCGCAATCGAAAACGCGCGGCTGATGGATGAGAACGAAAAGAAACACGACGAGCTGGCGGAATCGCAGAGACAGGTCGTCGTGCTCAACGCGCAGTTGCGCGATCTGAACCGCAGGCTGGCCGTGCAGTTGGAGGACAAGACGGTCGAGCTCGACGCAGTGAAGACGCTGA
>JAVHLO010000650.1:0-1036 GCA_031082105.1 Planctomycetota bacterium | reverse complement strand
CGCGGCTCAACGAGCTTTCCTTCAAGTACAACTACGACCGGATTATTGCGGCGAGCCGGTCCATGAAGGACGTGCTGAAGCTCCTTGACAAGGTCACAGACAGCGTGTTCTCAGTATTGATCCAGGGGGAGAGCGGCACCGGAAAAGAACTCGTCGCGAACGCGATTCATTTCAACGGCCCGCGCAAGGACAAGCCGTTCGCCGCGGAGAACTGCGCAGCCATCTCCGAGACCCTTCTGGAGAGCGAGCTCTTCGGCTACGTTCGCGGCGCGTTCACCGGCGCGGAACGCGACCGGAAAGGGCTCTTCGAGATCGCCCACGGCGGCACGCTCTTACTCGACGAGATCGCGAACATGAGCCCCGGAATGCAGGTGAAGCTCCTCCGCGTCCTCGAGACCGGCGAGCTCCGCAGGGTCGGAGGGAAAGACACGATCAAGGTCGATGTCCGGGTGATCTCCGCCAGCAACAAGAACCTGAAGGAGATGACGGAGAAGGGGCAGTTTCGCGAAGACCTCTTCTTCAGGCTGAACGTGTTCACGGTGAACCTGCCGCCGCTGCGCGACAGGAAAGAGGACATCCCGCTGCTCGTGGCCCATTTCCTCGGCGAGTTCTCGACCGCGTCCGGTCAGCCGCCGAAGAAGGTCGATGCGAGCGCGGTACACCTGCTCTCCGACTACCATTGGCCGGGCAACGTGAGGGAGTTGAAGAACATCATCAACAGCGTTGTAAGCCTGTCCGACGCGAATGTGCTTGCTGCGAAGGATTTCGTCGAACAGTTGCCGAAGATCGACCGGAGACGCGAGCGCGACGCGCTCTTCGAGGACATCTCGGTCGAGGAGTACATGCGGCGCTTCATCGTGGCCAATAAGGACCGGCTGAACAATACCGAAATGGCGAAGATACTCGGCATCAGCCGGAAAACCCTCTGGGACCGCAGACGGAAGTGGAATGTGTAGCACGGCGCGTCCATGAATGGATGCAGGTCCCCCCTGGCATAAGGGGATTCAGGGGATTGTTCGCGGGAAGTCCCCCTTAG